>NZ_JBIQLE010000001.1:0-271168 GCF_044464525.1 Pusillimonas sp. | reverse complement strand
GTCATGATTACTGGTCGGATGGGGTTTCGCGCGTTTTCGCTCGTCTTGTCGTAACTCCCGCCGACCACCAGGAAATCGACTGCAGATTGGTATGGCGGGACATCGGACGGGCTCGCCTCACATCTGCCGCCGGCTCTCCTCAGAGCGTATGCCGTACGTCGGAAACCATTGCGTCAGACGCTGCCGCCAGCATCATCATCATGTTCCAGAACAAAGGCGTGGCAACATTGCTGCACCGAGGCCGCTCGGTCGATCTCAGCCCCGGAACCATGGTGGCCATGGATACCCGCAGCCCTTATCGGCTAAGCTTCTTAAGCAATTTCGAACAACATGTTTTGCGGGTTCCGGCCAATGTTCTGGGCGACCACTCCGACGACACAAACCCGTTAACGGCCACGGCTCTTAATACCAGCTTCGCAAGTCGTCTGCTGTTGGCAAGTTTTTCTGCAGCGGGGCAGGTCTGCCCACACCAAAGCGATGATCTGGAACCGACTTTGTTTGATTTGACGCGTCTGGCCTTGTACGCGGGAGCGCCGGCGTTAAAGCCTGGTTCGACGGCAGACCGTTTTCAACAAGCGTGCAGCTATATACGCGCGCACACGGCGGTGGCTGACCTTACTCCGCAGTTGGTGGCAGACAAACTGGGCATATCGCTGCGCACGCTGCAGAAGGTGTTCGCCATCAGGGGCATGCAGCCCAGCTCGTACATTCTGCAGCAGCGTCTTTCCAGAGTAGGTGAACTGCTCGCGCGACCGGATCATGCCCACCGAAGCGTAGCCGACATTGCAGGCGCATACGGGTTTCTTGAACCTAGCCATTTCTCACGGATATTCCGCATTCACTTTGGCATGTCTCCGCGCGAATGGCGCAAGCGTTCCGCAGACACTCAAATGGCAGAGCCTTTCCCAGCCGCACGATCAGTCGTTCGTTACAAATCACTGCTTTAGCCCAAGCACAGTTCGCTAGAAATCAAATCGCTTGCGCCCTGGGGCAAGTCGGCGCGGTTTCCAAGGCTAATGTTAATGAGCGGGGCTAAAAATTGCCCTGCCATAACGAATTGGAGACGAATCATGCAAGTACGCCAGAAAATCCTGAATGGCCGCGATGCGGTCCGAGTCGCTATTGTCCAGACACCCCCGGCCTTCTTGAATCGAGAGCAAACCATCGACATCGCTTGCGCCAAAATCCAGGAAGCCGCAGCCGGCGGCGCCAATGTCATCGCCTTCAGCGAAACCTGGATTTCAGGCTATCCGTACTGGGGTGAGGGATGGGAAACCAGGCTCGATTCCTGGGTGCAGGTTCGCACCGCCTTCTACGATAACGCTCTGCTTATTCCAAGCGACGACACCCGGCGTTTATGCGACGCCGCAGCCCGCGCCAACGCCGTAGTCATTATCGGCTGCAACGAACTGGATTCCGACCCGGCCAGCCATACCATCTACAACACCCTGCTATTCATCGACAACTACGGCCAAATACTGGGCAAGCACCGCAAAACCATGCCAACGTTTGTAGAAAGGGCCGTTTGGGGATGCGGCGACGGAAGCGGCATGCAAGTTTATGCGACCGACTTCGGCAGAATCGGCGGGCTGATCTGCGGCGAGCATCTCATGACCCTGGCCCGGGCACACATGATTTCTCAAGGAGAAGACATTCATCTGGGCGTCTTCCCCGGCGCGTTCCGTCTTCATACCGGCCCCAGCCTCGAAGAACAGGACGACACCGGCGAGCACTTTTGGGGGTATGCATCGTGCCGCGCCCATGCGTTCGAGGCCGGCGCTTTCGTCATGGCCTCTTGCGGGATGATGGACGAGGCGGCCCTCCCCGACGACTTCGCCCTGCGCGACACACTGAACATCAATTATGCGAAAGGAGGCAGTACCGTCTACGCACCCATCGGGGTTGCCATGGCGGGGCCCGTATATGGCGATGCCATCGTGTACGCCGACTGCCCGGCGCAAATGATCAAGATCGCCAAGGCGATCATCGACACCTGCGGACATTATTCGCGGCAAGACCTGTTCAGCTTGAACACCCATCCTCGCATACCCAATAAAGCCGTCCAGTCGGTACGCGCTTTGGAAAGTACGGATTCGGGCACTTTGAACCGTATCGCCGATGACCATCAGGTTTCCCCCGCCGAGATCGAAACGGCCGTGCAGCGCATCGCTTCCGAACTTACTCTGTAAGATTGCCCGCAACCCCTACCGCTGGTAAAGTAAACAATCGGCTCCCGACTAGCGCGCCACAGTTGTGGCGCGCCCGGGCCTACGATGTTTTTTGCGTGTGGGGCACCATGAATTCGCTTCATTCTTTTCAGGCCCGGTCCATTACCGGCGAACCCGTCGATCTTTCCGACTACGCGGGCCAAGTCGCCCTTGTCGTCAATGTCGCTTCCAAGTGCGGCTACACCCCCCAGTACGAAGGCCTCGAAGCCTTGTACCGCGACTATAAAGACCGTGGGTTCAGCGTTCTGGCCTTTCCTTGCAACCAGTTTGGCAACCAAGAGCCGGGCAATAGCGTCGACATTCTCACGTTCTGCTCCACCGTTTACAAAGCCAGCTTCCCGTTATTCGAGAAAATCGAGGTGAACGGCCCTCACGCTCATCCCTTGTACAACTGGCTCAAAGAAGAAAAAAGCGGCGTTCTAGGCACCAAGGCCATCAAATGGAACTTCACCAAGTTCCTGGTTGATCGAAAGGGCCAGGTCATTGAACGCTACGGCTCGTCCACCACCCCCGACGAACTACGTGCTGATATCGAAAAAGCACTGTCATGAAACGCCAAGGAAACACATGATCGATCTGTATTACTGGACCACCCCGAACGGCCACAAAATCACCCTGTTCCTTGAGGAAACCGGCCTGGACTACAAGTTGATTCCCATCAACATTGGCAAGGGCGAGCAGTTTCAGCCCGACTTTCTTAAAATTGCGCCTAATAATCGCATTCCGGCCATGGTCGACCATGCCCCCGCCGGCGGCGGCGAACCCATCTCGGTATTCGAATCGGGCGCCATGCTGCTATACCTGGCCGAAAAGACCGGGCGCTTCCTGCCGGCCGACCTGCGCGGCCGCACCGACACCCTGCAGTGGCTCTTCTGGCAGATGGGCGGCCTGGGCCCCATGGCCGGGCAAAACCACCATTTCAATGGCTATGCACCCGAAAAAATCCAGTATGCCATCGATCGATACGTAGGCGAAACCGGCCGCCTGTACGGGGTATTGAACAAACGCCTTGCCGACCGAGAGTTCGTCGCCGGTGAATATTCCATCGCCGATATGGCCAGCTATCCTTGGATCGTATCCCACGAGAAACAAAGCCAGAACCTCGCCGATTTCCCCCACCTGAAGCGCTGGTTCGACGCCATTGCCGTGCGCCCGGCAACCATTCGTGCCTACGAGGTGGCCAAAACGGTCAATAGCCAGCCCACCGTACACGACGAAGAGGCCCGTAAAATACTGTTCGGCCAAAACGCGCAAACCGTTCGATAAGAATCCACACCGGTCATGAGCCTCGATATCGTTCCACGCATCGCCTTGAAGCCTGGCTTGCCCACCGGCTGGCCGCGTTCGTCCCGCATCGCCCTGGGGCTGGCGTGCCTGGCCACCTTGGCGGCCTGCGCCGGCGGTCCCCGCGAAAACATCACCTTGATACCCGCCGACCAGATCGCCCAGGAAAGCAGCAAACAGGGCCAGTTCACCCAGCCGCTGAAATACAAGCGGACAAAACCCGGCTGCAAGGGCGAGTGCCCTCAAATCGAAGTAGATTCGCTGGTATTTCCCGGCGTACCCATACTTACCCAGCTCGTCGACCACGCCTTGGCTGTCATGACCGGCATCAGCGCCGATTCGCCCCAGCCGTACACCACGCTTCAAGAGTACGAGGACTACTTCTGGCAAACGGCGGCGCCACGAGATTCGACCGTATTCTCGGCAAAAGCGCGCTACCGAAGCCGGAACCTGACCGTCATCGAACTGAACACATGGCAGTACTACACCGGCGCGGCCCACGGTATTACGGCCACGCAATTTCTGAACTGGAACAACACAACGGGCAAGGTGTTGGGAATGGCCGACATCCTGCAGCCCGGCGCCCACGGCCGCTACGAAGAAGCCCTGCGCGCAGCGCACCGACGCTGGCTGGCAACCAACCCCGACGCCCAGCGCGACCCGGCTGCCTACGACAGGCTGTGGCCGTTTCAAACAAGCGAAAACTTTGCGCTGACCGATTCCGGCCTGGTGGTCAAGTACGATTCATACCAAATAGCCCCCTACTCGCACGGCCAGCCCGAACTGTCCATCCCTTACACCGAATTGCAGGGCATCCTTAAGCCCCAGTTCCTGCCTGGATAGCCGTCTTTCACGGCTCAATATCCGTCTTCTCGGTCGAAGCGGTCCAGGTCGAAGTAGCGTGAGGTCGAGCCGCTGTCTTCGGCGGCTTGGGAAGAGCCGTCGGCTTGGGGCTGGGCTTGCTCGCGACGCTGCACGGCGTCGGGAAGCGCGCCCTTGGTCGTATCCAGCATATGTATTTGCCCCGACGGATCGGCTCCGGCGGGAGTCGTAGCGGACGCGGCGGCCCCTGAGCCCGCCGCCCTCGCCGCCCGGCTCCTGAGCACGCGATCGGTGAGGTCATCAAGTTGTGCAGCCAGTTGATTATGGTTCTTGCGGCGCGCCCAGTCTGCGGCATCCTCGCCACGCAGATTGCGGGCCGTTGCATCAGCGCCCGCATTCAACAGCGCACGCACAACCTCTTCGCTACCGCTATAGGCAGCCATCATCAACGGCGAGGTACCGTCCGGCGAGGGCGCGTTCACCATCGCCTTGTTGGCAAGAAGCAGCTTGACGGTTTCCAGATGGCCCTTGGAGGCGGCATAGTGCAGCGGAGCCCAACCCAGGCGATTGACTTCAGCGCCTTTGGCGATTAAATCGGCGGCCCGCTTGGTCTGCCCGATAACCGACAAATACATGAGGGGTGTTTCGTTATGTCCGTTAACCGCATTGACGTTGATTTTACGATGCCGCACGAGAAGGTCGTAAACCTTCCAAGCCCCGTCTTGTATCGCCTGCATGATGGCCGGCTGGCCCTCGGCGTCCACCGCGTTGGGGTCTTCGCCCAGCGCCAGGTGGTTACGAACCTGCTCGACGCGGTCATTGGCAATATCCACACCCCAATCGCTGGGTGTGGATGCCGCGGCGGCCTGACAAGTGAACATCAGTAAAATAGCGCTTAAGATCGGAACAAAGAAAGATTTCATTTCTTTAAAATCAAATAGTTATATTACTTTATTAATGTAAAATATTTAATAAATTACTTTAAATAAAACACTTTAAATAAATTACTTTAGATAATTAACCTTAATTTAATTCTTTATCTTATTGAAAAGCCTAAAGAAATTTTCCTTGGTTACTTTTGCAATATCGGCAACCGGCAGGCCGCGCAATTCGGCAATTTTCTCGGCCACATGTATCACCTTGGATGGATCATTTGTTTTGCCCCGATGCGGCACCGGTGCCAGAAAGGGTGAATCTGTCTCGATAAGCAGACGATCCAACGGCACGAGCGCAGCCAACTCTTGCAATTCGACCGCCTTCTTGAAGGTGACAATGCCCGATAGGGAGATGTAGAAATTCATCTCCATGGCGGCTTGGGCCACCTCCCAAGACTCGGTGAAGCAATGCATCACCCCGCCAAATTCGTCCGCGCCCTCTTCACGCATGATGCGAAGGGTGTCCTCGCTGGCCGAGCGTGTATGGATAATGAGCGGCAGGCCGCTCAAGCGGCTAGCGCGTATATGCGTGCGGAAGCGTTCGCGCTGCCACTCAAGCGGCTCGGCCAGACGAAAATAGTCCAGACCCGTCTCGCCGATGGCAACGACCTTGGGGTGTTGGGCCATTTCGGCCAATTGTTCAGAACGAGGTTCGGGCGTGTCTTCATAGTCGGGATGAACCCCGACCGACGCGTAAAGCTGCGGATGCGGCGTGACTATGTCCATCAGGCCGGGCCATTGGGGCAGATTGACGCTGACCACCAATGCATGGCCAACCTGGTTGGTGCGCATGCGCTCAAGTATGTCGGGCAGATTTTCGGCAAGTTCCGGGAAATCAAGATGGCAATGAGAGTCTACAAACATATTCAAACGGATTCTTTTGAAAGAACAGGGCCGCAAGCTTGGGCCACGCGTTGCAGTATGGAGTGCGTGAAAAGCTTGGCACTAAACGGGTGGCCCGCCACGGCGCGTTGCGAAGCAAGCCATTTGGCAGCCTCGGCCAATCGCTGCGGATCAGCAAGATGCGCAATGGCGCGAGTTTTCGCCTCTTGTTCGGGAAAATAACGCACAGGCGCCTGAACAGCCGACAACGAAAGGTCGACAAAGACACGCTGCAGATAATCGATCCAGGACAATGGCGCCTGCTGTTCAAGCAAATCGGCTACAGGACCGATTTCCGGAGAGCGGCCCTGCGCAAGAGACTGCAGCAACTGCTCCAGCCAGGCGGGGCAGGCATGAGCGTCTGCCTGCGACCGCTCCAACGCCAACAGCGGGGCTCCGCCGGCAACAGCCAGCCAGGGCGCTGGATCGGATACGCCCTGCTCTCGCAACCAAGGCAGACACTGTTCGGCGGCCGGCACGGGCAATGGCAGGCGCCGACAGCGCGATACCAGGGTGGGCAAAAGGCGATCGGGAGCGTCCGCCGCAAGCAGGAAGACCGTATTGGGCGGGGGCTCTTCAAGCACTTTCAGCAAGGCGTTAGCCGAAATTAAATTCAGGGATTCGGCCGGGTACAGCACTGCTACGCGCCAGCCTCCGCGATGGGTGGCCGTGTTGAACCAGCTGTGCAGCGACCGCAGTTGCTCAACGCGAATATCTCGGGAAGGCGCTTTTTTGGTTGTACCCGTTTCAGCGATATCGCTCGTATCTTCACCCTCTTGGGCGGCCACGGCGTCAGGCCGTATGCGCCGCAAATCGGGATGGTTCCCGGAAGCCACCCAGGCGCACGCCGGACACGCGCCGCAAGCAATGCCCTTGGCGGGCGATTCGCACAATAAGCCGGCTGCGGCTGCAAGAATGAATTGGCGTTTGCCTATGCCTGCCAGCCCGTGGATCAACCAAGCATGTGCGAAACGTTCGCGCTGCTCGAGCCATTGCCCGGCCCGCTCTCGTTGCCACGGCAAAAAGCTCGGCAACGTACTCATGCCCCATCCCCGTGGAGGCCGTCACGCCACGCTTGCTCGAGCTCTTCGGCCTGTGAAATTAGTTCGGCGCGCACGAGTTCGATCTGCCTGCTGGAATCCAATACACGGAAGCGACCAGGGTCGCGACGGGCGCGATCATGATAGGCGTTGCGGGTACGTTCGAAAAAATCAGCGCCCTCTTGCTCGAAACGATCAAGTTCACGGCCTCGGGAGAGCCTCTCGCGCGCTGTCTCAAGGGGCACGTCGAATAGCCAGGTTCGGTCGGGCTGAATATGGGGGTGGACCCATTGCTCAAGCGCTTCGACCCGCTGCGTACCCAGGCCGCGCCCGCCGCCCTGATAGGCGTATGTGGCGTCTGTGAAGCGGTCACAAACCACCCATTTGCCCGCCTCGAGGGCCGGCTCGATAACTGTGCGCAAATGCTCGACCCGCGCGGCGAACATCAGCAGCGTCTCGGTTTCAAGCTGCATGGGCCGGGTCAGCACGATCTGGCGCAAGGCCTCGCCCATTTCGGTGCCGCCCGGCTCGCGGGTGCAAACCACATCAAGGCCCCGGGCTTGCAAATGCTCGACCAGGCCGCGCACGTGGGTGCTTTTGCCGGCGCCATCCAGCCCTTCAAGCGTCACAAAGCAGCCTCGTCGGGTAGCCATCAGCGTCGTCCCAGTATGTATTTGGCCACGGCACGGTTATGTGCCACCAGCGTCTCGGAAAACTCGCTGGTGCCGTCTCCGCGCGACACGAAATAAAGATATTTATGTTTTTCGGGGTGAAGCACCGCATACAGCGAGGCCAGTCCGCTGCTGGCGATTGGAGTCGGAGGCAAGCCGCCGCGCGTATACGTGTTCCAAGGCGTGTCGGCTTGAAGATCACGCTTTCGAATGCGGCCGTCGTACGCATCGCCCATGCCGTATATTACCGTCGGGTCGGTCTGCAGCGGCATGCGGATGCGCAATCTGTTGATAAAGACACCCGCCACTCGCGTCCTGTCGGCACTGTGGCCGGTTTCCTTCTCGACAATCGAGGCGAGTATCAAAGCCTCGTAGGGGTCGGACAAGGGCAAATCAGGTTCACGTTCCGCCCACAGCTTGTCCAACTGAAGCATTTGCGCGTGATGGGCGCGCCTGAGAATGTCGTAATCGCTCGTGCCCGGCGTAAAGACATAGGTATCAGGATAAAAAAGCCCCTCGGGATGGGTTTGTTCGGCGCCCAGGCGCTGAAGCAGCTCGTGGTCGGATACGCCTTCCAGCGTTTGCTTTACCTCGGGGCTGGCGCGCAGCACATCGCGAATCTGCCGGTAGGTCCAGCCCTCGACCAGGGTAAGCCGTGTAAGCGTCATATCGCCCTGCGCCATGCGCTCGAGCAATTGCCAGGGCGTATCGCCCTGCCTGGCCTCGTAGGCGCCTGCCTTGAGCTGGCGGTCGAGTTCGGTTAGCCGGGCCAACGCAACGAAAGCCCTGCGGTCGATCTTGATGCCGGCTTCATTCATGGCACGCGCAACACTGTGCGGAGAACTACCCGGTTCGACAAGGTAGTCGACACGCTCGGCGTTCATGGGGACTGCTCGTTGCATAGACCAATACCAAGCGCCCGCAGCAGCCACAAAGGCGGCAAGCGCGACAAGAAGCAAACTGTATAAAAGGAATAAGCCGAATCTGCGTTTCATTGATCTTAAAGTGTAGCCCATGGCCCTTGACCTGCCGACCCTGCTACGGCATGGTAGGGAATTGCCGTTATCATAAACGGTACGGCGTTCAGTTTTACGCCTTACCCGCTATAAGACCTGTGGTTTCCATGAATAATTCCTCTGCTTTTTCCGCCCCCCTTACCGATCTTGCCGTGGTGCGCGCATCTGGCGCTGACGCCGCCGATTTCCTGCATGGTCAATTTACCCAAGACATCACCGGCCTGCCGCCCGGCCAGGCTCACTTGGCAGCCTATTGCACGGCCAAAGGCCGTCTGCTGGCCACCCTGATTATCTTGCGCGACCCCAAGCAGGCCGATGATCTGATCATCCTGGTCAAGGCCGATGTGGCGCCCGCCCTGGTAAAAAGGCTGACCATGTTCGTCCTGCGGGCCAAGGTCAAGCTTGAAATCTCCCCAGCCTCCGTGCTGGGCGTAAGCCTTCCAACCCACCCTGCGGGGGCCGGCGTCGCATCCCTTACGCCGCCTGACCCTGCTGCGGCGTGGTCGGTCGTGCAAACTGATCAGGGCATATGGATCAGCGCCCCCAGCGCAAACGAAGACATCCAGCGCTGGTGGCTCGTCACCCAGGCCGGCGCGCCTTCGCCCGACGACGCAACCGGCATGCTTGCCGCATGGCAAGCCGCCGACATTGCGGCCGGCCTGCCGTGGATCGAATCCGCCACCCAAGACGTTTTCATCCCGCAAACGCTCAACCTCGATCTCATCAATGGCGTCAACTTCACCAAAGGCTGCTATCCCGGCCAGGAAGTGGTCGCCCGCAGCCATTATCGCGGCACGGTAAAGCGGCGCATGGCCTATGGCGTTGCCGATTCGGCCGCTGAAGCGGCCTTATTGGCCGGCACCGATATCTACGACACCGAACGGCCCGAATCGCCCGGCGGGCGGATCGTCAATGCGGCTGCCCACGACGGCCGCACCCACATGCTGCTCGAAGTGCATCTGGCAGACATAGGCGCCGCTCAATATCGCCTGGGTTCGATCGACGGCCCCCATATCGCCCTGCATCCGCTGCCCTATCACATCGACAACAGCGGCGAAGCCTAAAGCTCGGCGCTCGGTTCTGCGCTTTCCAGGTCTGCCAGCGGGTGCGGCGTTCCATCGGGCCAGCCGGGCACGAAGAACTGCTCGACCCACTCGCTGTCAGCCTCTTGGATAGAGGCCGGTTTCCATCGTGGAGTCATGTCCTTGTCAACCAGCAGCGCGCGTATGCCTTCCCTGAAATCGTCACTGGCCGCCCGTTGCAGCATAGCCGTATATTCCATGCGAAACACTTGAGCCAGGGACATGCCTCGCGCTTTCTTTTGCAGCGTGAAACCCAACCGCGCCGACCCGGGCGACCCTTGCAAAAAGGTCTGAGCGGCACGGGCCAGCCAGGGGTCGGAGGCATCATGCCAATCCGTAAGACCCCTGCAGATCGCTTCAAAGTCGGGACCATCGCATTGCTCGGCGATACGTTCATAGTGCTTCTGCAACGGGCCTGGCGACCCTATGTCTGACACAGACATTGACCGCAACAGCTTATCCAGCAATATGTCGTTTTCATGGCGATTGTCCGACCAGGCGGTATTACGAAGCGCTTCCGTGACAACGGGCCAGCCGGCCGAGTACAGGCAATAGTCTGCCAATCCAAGGTGGCGGCAATCCGCCGGGCCAAGCTGTGCGCCCGTCAAGGCCAGGAATATCCCTATGCCGGCGGGCAGGCGTTCGAGCATCCAGCTTCCGCCTACGTCCGGGAAGACTCCGATGGTAATTTCCGGCATGGCAAAGCGTGTGGTTTCCGTTGCGACGCGATGGCTGGCTCCCATCATCAGGCCGACTCCGCCCCCCATGACGATGCCGCTGCCCCAGCACAACACAGGCTTGGAATAGCGATGAATACGATAATCAAGCCGATACTCCACAGCGAAGAACTCGCGCGCGTATTCATTGCTCCAAGGGTCGCCGGGCCTGGCCTCTTGCATAGAGGCGTGTAAACGGTGCAAATCGCCGCCGGCGCAGAACGCCTTCTCGCCCTTGCTGGTCAATACGACCAGTGCAATGGAATCATCCTGTTCCCAAAGCTGAAGGCGCTCATCAAGCGCCCGACACATCTCAAGCGAAATTCCGTTCAAAATTTGCGGTCGGTTCAACACCGCCACGCCGATGCGCCGGCCTGCGCCGGCTTCCAGAGTCTCAAACAACAGGTCGGCGCTCATGCAGCCTCCGAATTATCAGGCCTGCGGATCGAAGCGGGCCCCGCGCCCGCGCGAACCTCAGCCCAGTTATGAATTGTTCCCGTCGCGCACCCGGCGCGGACGAAAAGCGGCCTGCGCAACAGCGGCCTTGCGGTGAGCCGCGCGGCGCCGACGTGACTCCATCGGATCAAAATCCAGCGGCCGATAAATTTCGATTCGGTCGGCGTCGGACACGGCTTCGTCCAATTGGCAGCGGCGCCCAAAAATGCCCACGACCGGCGCATCAATAGGATAAGCCGGAAAAGCCCGCGCAAACCCGCTCAGCTTCAATGCGGCCGCCACATCAGTGCCGACCGCCACCGTCAGCGTCTTTTGCCAGACCTTGTCGGGCTCGGCGTACACCACCGTAACCGTGGCCTCACCCGTACCGCCGCTGCCCGCTCGGCGCAGCGGCGCGGCCGCCGGCCCAGAGCCGGACCGCTCGTCCGGCTCAGTCGTCATAGCACGCCTGGGCTCTTTGCGTGAACGAGTCGATGAAGCTGGTGGCGATACGATTGAAAACCGGCCCCACCACCATTTCAAGGGCCCGATTCGAAAAAGCGTACTCCATGGTGTAGAGCACCTTGCAGGCATCGGGAGCCAGCTCCTGGAACAGCCAGGTGCCGGTAAGTTCCGAGAACGGGCCATCGACAAGATGAAACGTGATCTTCTCGGGATAGTGATGCTCATTTCGAGTAGTAAAGGTTTGCTTGATGCCGGCGATACTGATCGTGATCGAGGCCTGCATGCCGTTTTCGTCGCGATGCTGAACCTGAGAACCGCCGCACCACGGCATGAACTGAGGATATTTCTCGACATCGGCCACCAAATCGAACATCTGCGCCTGGCTATAAGGAACAAGTACGGAGCGTTGAACTGTATGCATCGATTTCCGTTAATGGATAGAATGTAATGATTTTACCTTCTACGACCAAAACCTTTGATTCATGAGCATTGTCGACAACCGCAAGGCATTCCACGATTACTTCATCGAAGACCGCTTCGAGGCAGGTCTTGTACTTGAAGGCTGGGAAGTCAAGGCAATCCGGGCGGGTCATGTCCAGATCAAAGAAAGCTACATCATCATTCGCGACGGTGAAATCTTTGTAGTGGGCATGCACATCAGCCCCCTTCCCACAGCCTCCACACACATCCACCCCAACTCAACCCGCACGCGAAAGCTGCTGTTGAAAGCCGACGAAATCAACAAGCTGATCGGCAAGGTCGAACAACGCGGCTACACCATGGTGCCCCTGAACCTGCACTACAAGAACGGCCGCATCAAGATGGACTTCGGCCTGGGCCGAGGCAAGAAACAGCATGACAAGCGCGACACCGCGCGGGACAAAGACTGGCAGCGTGAAAAAGAACGGCTGATGAAGCACGATACCCGCAATAAATAAACTCTTCCGCCAACAATCGCCCAAGAACTCCGCAAATCACAAGCGCCACATCAGATGCCAGATGCGGCCGCGACGCGAACCCCGGCTGTATCCCCCCAAGAAACCGTGAGGCGTGTGGCGGGCGGGTATTATGGGTGACGTCCGACCAAGCCGAGCACCCTGACAATTTCGGGGAGGCAAGCCCGGAACTGTTTGAGCAACACGGGTGGCGAGCCACTGGCTCGCCGTTGCGAGTTTTTCGGGGGCCCGCCGAGGGGCGCCCCGAAATTGACAGGGTGGGAGGGAAGCCCGGCAAAGCCGGGCCGCCGGGAGCCGCGCCCAAAATACCCGCTCGCCACACGCCGGCCAACAAACTCAACATCAAGCCCTTGCACACCCACCCAACCGCCACACACAAGCCAAGCCAGGCCAGGATAAGGCACGACAAAGCAGAACAAGACAAGGCGCCGCACAAGCAATCTAAACAAACCCAAACCCCTCCAGTTCCAGCAAGGCAAGCTTGCGCCACAACCCTCCGGTATACCCAGTAAGCGTTCGATTCGAACCAATAATCCGATGGCACGGCACGACAATAGAGACCGGGTTCCGGCCAACCGCCGCGCCCACCGCCCTGCCGTGTCCACGGGTAAGACCCGCCATGGCCGCCAGCTCGCCGTACGAAACAAGCTCGCCATGAGGCACCCGGCACAAAGCCCGCCACACCTTGACCTGAAACGGCGTGCCCGCCAGATCCAGCGGAAGGTCGAAGTTCTTTCGAGACCCGGAAAAGTATTCCTGAAGCTCAACCCAAACACAGTCAAACAGCCGGCTCACCTCAGCCGGCGTGTCGCCTTGTAAAAGCTCTGGCGCCTCCGTGTGCGCTGCACGATGCTTAAGGCGGGTGCCCACAACCTGGCGACCATTCTGAGTTGCCTGCTCGCCGGAAATAGCCTGACCCGCTTCACCGTGAGACAGCGCCGCTCCCCCATCGCTGGAAAACAGCGCCAACTGCTCATGCAACCCGTCCTGCCCGCTCGAGCGACGCACCGGATGCAAAGCCCTCAGCGCTACACCACCAAGTTCACCCGACCCCGGCCGCTGCGACTCAGACCGCGGCGCCGGCCCGCCAGGCAGCGGCGGGCAGTCCTTCTGATCCAAGAAGTACAAGCCTGCAAGCCCCTTTTCTGCGCCGCAAAGCAGCACGGGGCCAAAAGGCGAATCGATACGCGCGCGATACATGCCTGATTTTCGATTGATGAGCATCAGAGTTGTGATTGCAGCCAGCGCAAGCATCAACCAACAACCCGTGGATGATTGCAGCCGCCGGCCGCTAATGCAGTTTAACGCGCGGAGCGCTGCGCTTGAGCAGCAGGCGCCCCACCGCCATCACGCATGTACGCACCACCCCCAACACCGCCAGATGGTGCATCAGATGCAGGCTCATGTACATCAACCGCGCCACCAGCCCCTCGACGAACCAGCTCTTGCCCGACAGCACGCCCATCAAGCTGCCTACCCCACGAGTGTGGCCCACTGCCACAAGCGACCCGTAATCCTTGAACCGGAACTCTTTTGCGGGCGGCTCGTTTCCCTGGACACGAGCGCTTAATATCGGGATGAGAAAACCGGCCTGCTGATGCGCCACCTGCGCCCGAGCGGGCAAATACTCATCTTCTTTGTCCCAGGGCGCTTGAGCGCAGTCGCCAATAGCGAAAATATTCGGGTCGTCGGTACGAAGCCTGCGATCGACCACCACCTGATTAAGTCGGTTAACGTTCAATCCCAACTGTGCCAGAAACGGCGGGGCCTCGATGCCCGCCGCCCAGACGCAGATGTCGCAAGGATAGTGCCTGCCCTGAGAATCAGTGAGGGTGTCTTCCTGGACCGAAGCCACACGCACCGAGGTTCGCACCTCGATGCCCCTTTGTTCCAGCAGGCGTTGCGCCGCGTCGGACATCTTCGGCGGCAAGGCCGACAATATGCGGCCTGCGCCTTCGAGCAAGGTGATGCGAACACTGTGTGCGGGATCAAAGCGATCCAGCCCGTAATAGCGGATATTCTTGGTCGCCTCAACAAGCTCGGCCGCCAGCTCCACGCCAGTCGCCCCGCCGCCGACGATCGCGATTTGCAAAGGCTCTGGAGGCTCAGGGCTATTATTTGCAATTACGAGCTTGCGCAGGAACAGCTTGCGGAAATGCTCGGCCTGCTGGGTGGAATCGAGGGCGACGGCGTATTCCTGGGCGCCCGGCGTGCCAAAGAAATTCGAGCGGCTGCCCACGGCGAGGACCAAAGTGTCGTAACTGATCCGGCGCGCGGGAAAGATTTCATGCTCTTCATCCACCACGGGGTTCAGCTGAATGAAGCGCGATTCGCGGTCGACGCCCGACAACTCACCATAAATAAAAGTGAAACCGCTATCTTTGGCCATCATCGCGTACGAAAGCCCTTCACGATGGATATCCAGCGTGCCGGCCGCCACTTCGTGCAGTGATGGCTTCCAGATGTGGTCGGACGAGCTATCCACCAGGAAGACATGTTCCGGCCCGAACCGGCGCCCCAATTTAGAGGCCAGCTCGAGGCCGCCGGCGCCGCCGCCGACAATCACCACCTTGTGCGCCTGGTCGTCCATGCATCCTCCTGATATTGATTGGGTTCCAGCCAACGCCCGGCGCGTTGCGCCGATCGACTTTACGCGCTTATCCGGCCACTGCAAACGCGGCCCCAAAGTCATTCAAAACTATATCAGCCAGCGGCAGCTGCGCGCCATGCCGAAATGAATTTCGAAAAAATGGGTTCCGGCATGTACCGGCCACGAAAAACCCCGCGATTTCAGCCTTGAAAGCCGAAATGGCGGGGTAAATGACGGCGTCCGGCCTTGCACCGGACGCTTTATGCAAACACCGTTTATTTGCCGGTCTTGGCCAAACGCTGCCAGGTCTCGACAACCGTGTCGGGGTTGAGCGACATGGATAAAATACCCTCGTCGCGCAGCCACTCGGCCAGGTCGGGATGATCGCTGGGCCCTTGGCCGCAAATGCCCACGTATTTGCCGGCGGCCAGGCAAGCCTGGATGGCACGGTTCAGCATGAACTTGACGGCTTCATCGCGCTCGTCGAAATCGGCGGCCAGAAGCTCCATGCCGGAATCGCGGTCGAGACCCAGGGTAAGCTGGGTCATGTCGTTGGAGCCGATCGAGAAGCCGTCAAAATGCTCGAGGAACTTGTCGGCCAGCAAGGCGTTCGAAGGCACTTCGCACATCATGATCAGGCGCAGGCCGTTTTCGCCGCGCGCCAGGCCATGCTTGCCCAACAGATCGACGACCCGCTTGGCTTGCGACACGGTGCGTACGAAAGGCACCATGATCTCGACGTTGGTCAGGCCCATTTCGTCGCGCACTTTTTTAAGCGCTTCGCATTCCATGCGGAAGCACTCTTCGAACTCGTCGGACAAGTAGCGGGAAGCACCCCGGAAACCAAGCATTGGGTTTTCTTCTTCGGGCTCGTAACGCGACCCGCCCACCAGCTTGCGATATTCGTTGGATTTGAAATCGGACAGCCGAACGATGACCGGCTTGGGATAGAAGGCGGCGCCAATGGTGGCCACGCCCTCGGCCAGCTTGTCGACGAAAAACGCACGCGGGCTGGCATAGCCGCGCGCTGCGGATTCAACCGCTTTTTTCAGATCGCTGTCGACATTGGGGTAGTCGAGTACGGCTTTGGGGTGGACATTAATATTGTTGTTGATGATGAACTCGAGGCGGGCCAAGCCCACGCCGGCATTGGGAATCTGAGAAAAATCGAAGGCCAGTTGCGGGTTGCCCACGTTCATCATGATCTTAAGGCCGATGTCGGGCATTTCGCCCCAGCGGACTTCTTCGATCTCGGTTTCGATCAGGCCATCGTAGATGCGGCCCTCGTCGCCTTCGGCGCAAGACACGGTAACTTCGTTGCCTTCTTGCAGAACGTCGGTTGCATTGGCGCAGCCCACTACGGCGGGGATGCCCAGTTCGCGGGCGATGATCGCCGCGTGGCAGGTGCGACCGCCCCGGTTGGTGACAATGGCCGAGGCCAGCTTCATGACCGGTTCCCAGTTAGGGTCTGTCATGTCGGTGACGAGAATGTCGCCGGCCTTGACCTGATCCATCTGCGAGATGTCGCCGACAATGCGCACCTTGCCCGAACCGATTTTCTGGCCAATGGCGCGACCGGTAATCAAGACTTCGCCGGTGGCCTTGAGGCGGTAGCGTTCTTGCACGTCTTGCGGGCCTTGCTGCGATTTGACCGTTTCGGGCCGGGCCTGCAGGATGTAGATTTTGCCGTCGTCGCCGTCACGGCCCCATTCGATATCCATGGGCCGCTTGTAGTGCTGCTCGATAATGACGGCATAGCGGGCCAGCTCGATCACTTCGTCGTCGGTAAGCGAATAGCGATTGCGCTCTGAAACGGGCACATCGACCGTACGCACGGCTACGCCTGCGGTGCGCTCGGGATCGAATTCCATCTTGAGCAGCTTAGAGCCGATGCGGCGGCTGATAATCGGGTAATGCCCCGAAGCCAGCGTGGGCTTGAAAACGTAGAATTCGTCGGGGTTGACCGCGCCCTGCACAACGGTTTCACCCAAGCCGTACGACGAAGTGATGAAAACCACATCATTGAAGCCCGATTCGGTATCAAGCGTGAACATGACGCCGGCGCTGCCTTTGTCAGACCGCACCATACGCTGAATGCCCGCCGACAAGGCGACGTCGGCATGGGCATAGCCCTTGTGCACGCGGTACGAGATAGCGCGATCGTTATATAGCGAGGCAAAAACGTGGCGCACTTTGTCAAGCACATCGTCGATACCGACAACGTTCAGGAAAGTTTCCTGCTGGCCGGCGAACGAGGCATCGGGCAGGTCTTCGGCGGTGGCAGAAGAACGTACCGCAAAAGAGCCCTTGCCGTCGGCGTCGAGCTTGGCAAAAGCATCGCGCACGGCCTGCTCCAGACCTGCGGGAAACGGGGTGTCGACGATCCATTGACGGATTTGCGCACCGGCCTCGGCCAGCTCGCGAACGTCGTCGGGATTAAGTGTGGACAGGCGTTGAGCGATACGATCATCAAGGCCGGTGGATTTTAAAAACTCGCGAAAAGCGTCGGCTGTGGTTGCGAAACCACCAGGCACACGTACCCCCGCACCCGCCAACTGGCTGATCATCTCGCCAAGGGAGGCGTTCTTTCCCCCCACCGAGTCAACATCCGTCATGCGGAGCTGCTCGAACGATACTACGTAAGACATAAAGTCACCTTTGACACTATAGAAGAAAGCTTGTTTGGGCAGCGCACAACAGAAGGGGCGAATGTGCCCTACAATCTATGCTCTAACCGAACAAGCCTGGCGGCCCCAAAGCCGCGCAAGGTTCGATTGTACTCGTTTCCCCACCCATCTTGCCGCCTTCCTTCCCCATGACTTCCACGCCCGTCGAGCACACAGTTTTCATCGTTTCGGACAGCACCGGCATTACCGCCGAGACCTTTTCACACGCTGTGCTTTCCCAGTTCGAACAGGTCAAATTCACGCCCGTACGCATTCCATTCATTGATGGGGCCGAAAAAGCGACGGAAGCGGCAAACCGCATCAACCGCTGCGCCGATCAAGAAGAGCGGCCGCCCTTGGTGTTCAGCACGTTGGTCAACCCGGACATCGCGTTCATCATCCGGCAGTCCAACTGCACCTTCCTCGACCTGTTCGGCACCTTCGTCAAACCGATCGAAGAGGCGCTCGACCTGAAATCCAGCCATTCGATCGGCCGCTCGCACATGGGCGGCCTCACGCCGCAATATCACAACCGTATCGAAGCGATCAACTTCAGCTTGGCCCACGACGACGGGCAGTTCATTCACGGCCTGGAGCAGGCCGACGTGATCCTGGTGGGCGTGTCGCGCTGCGGCAAGACGCCCACCAGCCTCTATCTGGCAATGCAGTACGCCATAAAGGCGGCGAATTTCCCGCTGATCCCCGAAGATTTCGAACGCGGCACCTTACCGGCGACATTGGCGCCTTTCCGTGGAAAACTCTTCGGCCTGTCGATCCAGCCCGAGCGCCTGTCCGAAGTACGCAACGAGCGCCGGCCAGACAGCCAATATGCCTCCTTGAAGCAATGCCGCTACGAAGTGGCCGAAGCCGAGCGACTCATGCGGATGGAAAACATTCCTTGCTTGTCGACCACCACACGGTCGATTGAAGAAATCTCTACCAAGGTGCTCCAAGAACTCGGCATCAACCGACGCAGTTACTGAGCCTGCTGGGTAACCTCCTGCTTCGCTTTCAAACTTCGCCAACACGTGAAGGTTCAGCATAGCGACGGCTTGGATGCGGCCCACTGTTTAGATTAGTACCTCTCGCTGGATTGGTCCGTCTCGATGAATTGGCCTGTCTCGTTGAGTTCATAAGCGCCTCGAATCAGTCGAGCGGATCAATCATCGTTGCCACCCATGCTGGCGTCGATGCTCAAACAGGCAAACCGCCGCAGCCGCAGCCACATTCAGCGACTCGACCCCAGGCGCCTGGGGAATGAAAACACGGCGATCAGCCAAGCGAAGCAATTCCGGGGCGATCCCCTGCCCCTCATTACCCATTAACCAGGCACATTCAAACGGCAATGGTTCGCCATACAAGGGGCCCGCATCCTCTAAAGCAGTCGCAATCAGGGGCACCAGCAGCTTTGCCCGTAAAGAAGAAAGATCGACATCCTCATACAGCCGCATCGAAAAATGCGCTCCCTGGGCGCTGCGCAGCACCTTGGGCGACCAGGCTCCCGCACAGCCCTCGGACAAATAAGCCTGATCAATGCCCGCAGCAGCTGCGGTGCGAAGCAAAGTACCCAGATTCCCCGGGTCTTGAACGCGATCCAACCAAAGACTCAGGCCGACAACTTGTTCGGGTAGCGGCTCTTGTGGAGCCTGCGCCATGAAATAAACACCCTGGCTTTCTTGCACCTGCGAAAGCCGGCGCGTCAAGGACGGTTCGCAACTGACGGCCACGCCATCGGGCAATGCGGCAGCCAGTTCAGTCAGCTCCGCGTCACGCTCGAGCCGCTGCAGATCGAATAGGGCAAAAGCGGGCGCCCCCCTATGCCGCAGCCATTCCTGGCACAGATGCACCCCCTCAAGCAATATCTGGTCACCGCGCCGGCCGCCGGCCAGACGAACAAACTGCTTGTATCGAGGATTGTCGCGCGAACTGATGTGCTTCACTGCGTGCCCCCGCATGAGCTCGTCTGTTTCATTCGCAATACCCGTACTGATCGCTTCGCTTCACAGCCGGCCTCCAGCAATCCACTGCACATGGAGCGACGTTTTTCGCTCGGCTTCGCTTCACGCTTCACCGCGCTCGAACCGGTGCGTAGCCGACGCCGGCCGCGGATGATCGGGCGCATACTGCGCCAGCCAATCGCGCACTGGAGCGAAACTGCGCCGATGAGCCGGGCAAGGGCCGTGCAATTTCAACATTTCAAGATGAACAGCCGTGCCATAGCCTTTGTGACGATGAAACTCATACTGCGGAAACTGCTGGTGAAGCTGCACGCAATCGGCATCGCGCGCTGTCTTGGCCAGAATGGAGGCGGCCGATATCGCGGGTACCAGGGCGTCGCCCTGTACGATGGCCTGGGCCGAGCAGACCAACCCCTTGGGCACCAGGTTGCCGTCAACCAGGGCCTGTACCGGCTTGATCGACAGGCCCGCACAGGCGCGACGCATGGCCAACATCGTGGCCTGCAGAATGTTCAAGCTGTCGATCTCTTCAACACTGGCGCTGGCAACAGCCCATGCCAACGACCTTTCGCGCACAAGGAACGCCAACTCTTCACGGCGCTCGGCGTTCAGTTTTTTGGAGTCGTCCAGCCCTTGGATCGGACGCTCCGGGTCAAGGATGACCGCTGCGGCGTAAACGGGCCCGGCCAATGGACCCCGGCCCGCTTCATCGATGCCCGCCAAATGCAAAATCGCCGGCATGGCGCCGAAAAGATCCGCTTGCCGTGTATTCATGCTCTCCCCTCCCCCCGACGCGACAGCCACTTTCCAGAGCATGGAACCTCGTTCCATCTCGGTAAATTGAAGCCCACAGGGCGCTGGTCCGCATAGTTCCGGGCCGAACAATTCCTGGCCGCATAGTACAGGTCCGCGGAGCACTGGGCTGTATAGCGCGGCGCCGCATAACGCAGGGCTGCATAAGCATCAGAAATCATGCCGTGCCTCTTTCAGTATCGCCCGCGCCGCCAGGCCGGGCGTGTCCCTAAGCAAGGTCTCATGCATGTGCGCGAACCGCTGCGCCGTGCGCCGGCCGTAATCGGCATCGGTCAAGGCCGTCCAAGTGGCGGCGGCCAGTTTCTCGGGAGTGGCGTCTTCCTGCAGCAGTTCGGGAACCGCGAAATCGTTCAGCAGCACGTTGGGCAGCCCCACCCAGGGTACCAGGGGCCGCGACTGACCGGATTTCCAGGCCATGATGCGCCGCATCGCGGGCGACAGCACATAGGAAATGACCATGGGCTTCTTGAACAGGGCCGCTTCGAGCGTGGCCGTGCCGCTGGCAACCAGCACGGCATCGGCCGCTTCAAGCGCGTCCCAGGCCGCCGGCCTGGAAGCGGAAACGGCCTGATCGAGCAGAAGCATATTGGGCACCGGATACTGCCTTAGCCAAGTCTCGAACTCGGCGCGCCGCTGGGCGTTGACCATGGGCACAACAATGCGCAAATTAGGATCTTGAGCCAGAAGCAGTTGCGACGCTTGCAAAAATCGCGGCGCAAGCAGCTTGATTTCAGATGCCCGGCTGCCGGGCATCAGGGCCAGCACGCGCTCGCCGGACCCCAGGCCCAGCTTGGCCCGAACCCCATCGCGGTCCGGCGTCATGGGTATCACTTGCGCCAAGGGATGGCCGACGTAGGTGACCGGCACACCCTCTTTCTGGTACAAGGCCTCTTCAAAAGGAAACAGCACCAGCATGTGCGAAACCGCCGCGCGTATCTTGTGAATGCGCTCGTAACGCCAGGCCCAGATGGATGGACCGACGAAGTGCACAGTGGGTATGCCGGCCTGCCGTAATTGATGCTCGAGCCTTAGATTGAAGTCAGGCGCATCAATGCCCACGAAGACGTCGGGCCTGTCGCGCAGCCAGCGCCGCTTTACGTCGCCATAGGTGCGCAGCAGACCGGGCAGCCGCTTGAGCGCATCGACATAACCAAATACCGTAAGCGCATCCATCGAGTGCCGGACATCAAGGCCCTGCTCGGACATGGCCGGCCCGCCTATGCCTTCACACTGGCTGCCCGGGGCCAGTTCGGCGATGCCTCGCATGACTCTTGCGGCCAGCAAGTCGCCTGAGGGCTCGCCGGCCACCATGGCGATGCGCGGCTTCATGCCCTGGCGATGCCTCGTGTAGAGGCGGCAAGAAAATCGACCAGCACCTGCAGGGCTTCGTGCGACTCGGGGCGCTGTGTTTGCAGCGCGGCGATCTGCCGGATCGCCTCTTCGATCTTGAGATTGCGGCGATAGAGGATTTTGTAAGCCTCCTTGAGCGCAGACACGGATTCGGGTGTGTAGCCACGGCGGTTGAGGCCTTCGCTATTGACGCCCACAGGCCGGAAGGGATCTCCGGCGCCGATGACGTATGGGGGGATGTCCTGCCGAATGGAACTGGTGCCGCCTATCATGCAATGGGCGCCAATTCGGACATACTGATGCACGGCCGTGGAGCCGCCCAATATGGCCCAATCGCCGATATGGATGTGGCCGGCAAGCTGCACGTTGTTGGCAATGACGGTGTGGTCGGCCACCTGGCAGTCGTGCGCAATGTGTACGTAGGCCATGATCCAGTTGTCGTCGCCCACACGGGTAACGCCGACATCTTGCGCCGTGCCGGTATTGATGGTGACGTATTCACGCACCATATTGCCGTCGCCAATTTCGAGCCGGGTGGGCTCGCCTTTGTATTTTTTATCTTGCGGCATGCCGCCGATGGAGCAGAACCGGTAGAAGACGTTGTCTTTACCTATGGTGGTGTGCCCATCAAGGATGCAATGCGGCCCCACCTGGGTACCTGCCCCGATGCGCACGCCAGGCCCCACGATACTGTACGCGCCTACTGTAACGTCGTTAGCCAGTTCGGCCTCCGGCGCCACAATGGCGGTGGGATGGATGCGCTCTGCCATCAGTCTTCCAGCGCCCGTATGGCGCACATGAGCTTGGCTGCCGCAACCTCTTGTCCGTCGACCGTCGCGCGCGCGCTGTACTTGCACATGGTGCGGCTAAGCCGATCGGCGGAAACCTCTAGCCGAAGCTGGTCGCCGGGCACGACCGGCCTGCGAAACCTTGCCCCGTCGACACCCACCAGGTAGTACGCAATTTTGCGGTCGGCAGGATTAACCGTGGCATCGCCCTCGAATGAAAACAGCGCGGCCGCCTGCGCCATGGCCTCGATGATGAGTACGCCGGGCATCACCGGATGATGCGGGAAATGGCCCTCGAAAAACGGCTCGTTCATCGAGACGTTCTTGATGGCCACGATGCTTTTGCCGGGTTCCATTTCGATGACCCGGTCAATGAGCAGCATCGGGTATCGATGCGGCAAGCGGGTCATGATTTCCGTAATATCGAGTTTCATTCGTTTCTATCCTACCGGCGTCATTCAGACATGCGCCTTTTGTCAATTATTGCCTTGTTTTTCGAGAGCCTTCAGGCGCCGCCGCAATTGCGAGAGCTGCCCGAGGGTTGCCGCGTTGCGTTGCCAGCCGGCATGCTCATCGAAGGGGTAGACACCCGTATAGCGCCCTGGCTTGTCGACGTTGGACGTAATGGCCGTGCCGCCCGAAACGTGAACGTCGTCGCCCAGCACCAGATGGCCGGAGATCATTGATGCGCCGCCTATGGTGCAGCGCGCGCCGATGGTGGTGGAGCCCGCGATGCCCACACAAGCCGCTATTGCCGTGTGATCGCCGATGTGCACGTTGTGCGCCACCATGATCTGGTTATCGAGCTTGACGCCATCGCCGATTGCCGTGTCTTCGAGCGCGCCCCGGTCTATCGTGGTGTTGGCGCCGATTTCAACGTCATGGCCGATTCTTACGCCGCCCAACTGAGCAATTTTAGCCCACGCCCCTTTTTCGCTGCCAGGATAGGGCGCAAAACCAAAGCCGTCGGCTCCGAGCACCGCCCCGCTGTGCACGATTGCCCGATCACCCACCCGCACTCCGTGATAGAGGGTGACCCGCGCGTGCAGCAAGCCGTCGGTTCCTATAGAGCTGCCTGCGCCAATGACGCATCCAGGCCCCAGGCGGGTGCCTTTGCCGATACTTGCGTCATCTTCAATGATGCAGTGCGGCCCAATGCTGACGCCGTCGGCGATTTGGGCCGACGGAGCGATTACAGCGTTTGGATGGATACCCTTGGCCAGGCTCTGGATGCGGTGCTGGTCAAACCACTGGGCCAGCAGCGCATACATGAGATAAGGCTGGCTGCACAGCACCACCCTGAACGACAAGGGTTCGTCTTGCAGCGACTGCCAGGCCTCTGGCGTGAGGATGACGGCAGCGGCCCGGCACTGGGCAAGTTGACCCTGAAGACGCGGATTTGCAAGGAAACTGATCTCGGTGGGACCGGCCCCAAGTAAAGAGCCCAAGCCCTGAATGCGGGGCATGGGCTGGTCGGATTCAACGATGCGTGTGTCCAGGCCGGTAAGGTTGGCTTCTTGCAATAACCCGGGCAACGTAGGCGCCTTTTCGGGCGCTAACAATACCGGCATATTCGTTTAGCCGCCCAAAGCCTGCATGACCTGATCGGTGATGTCTACGCGCGGGCTAACGGTAACGGCGTCTTGGATGATGAGGTCGTAGCCCTGCTGTTCGGCGATCTGCTTGATGGCGGCGTCGGCTTTTTCGACGATGGCGGAGAATTCTTCGTTGCGGCGGCGGTTGAAGTCTTCCTGGAACTCGCGGCGCTTGCGTTGCAGGTCGGAATCGAGGTCGGCCAACTGGCGCTGGCGCTTGATTCGCTCGGACTCGGACAAGACGGGTGCGTCTTTGTCGAATTGTTGAGCCTGATTACGCAGGTTGTTGGCCAGGCTTTGCAATTCGTCGTCGCGACGCTTGAACTCGGATTCAATCTTGGCCTGAGCCGCCTTGGCGGGCTTGGAATCGCGCAGGATGCGCTCGGTACTGACGAAACCTATTTTTGTGGGTTGGGCCTGAGCCTGTACGGTCGGCGCGCCCACCAACGAAACTGCACCTAACGCAGCCGCAAGCACCAAGGCGCGGTTGCCTGCTGCGATACGGCTGCAGAGGCGGCCGGTCACAGCGGAAAGCTTCAATGTGAATTCAGACTTCATGAAAAATCTACCTTGCGAAGGAGCAGTAAGAGTAAAAGACTTATTGTGCCATTAAATACGCGACATTAGAAACCAGTTCCGATCTGGAATTGGAAGGCCTGTTTGTCGTCGCCGTCTTTGGCGTTGAGCGCACGGCCGAACGAAAGCTCGAGCGGCCCCATGGGCGACTGCCACGACAAGCCGACGCCTGCCGAATAGCGCCACCCGCAGGGGTCTTGCACCTGATGCTGGTAGCCGTCCATGCAGGTCATGCCGCTGCCTGCCGACACCTGTCCGGCATCGGTAAACAGGAACCAACGCAAAGTGCGGTCGCGCGTGGCGCCGGGGAAAGGCAGATAAAGCTGCACGTTGCCCACGATACGCCGTGAACCGCCCAGGTAGTCGCCGGTGCGGGTATCGCGCGGCCCCAACGAGGCTCCCTCGTAGCCGCGCACCGAACCGATGCCGCCGGCATATACGTTTTTGATGACGGGGAAGGCCTTGCCGCCATAGGTTCTGCCCCAGTCGACCTGTCCGTTGAAGGCCAGCGTGAAGCTGCGGCCCAGCGGAATGTAATGCTGATGCTGGGCGTGCAGCATGTAGTAGCGAAGATCCATCGTGGAGACGTCGGCGGCCAGGCGGCTGTAGCTGCCCTTGTTGGGCGCGATGGCGCTGTCACGGGTATCTTTGGCCCAGCCTACGTTGAAGATGACGGAGTTGGTGGTGCGGCCGTACTCGTCGACGTACTGTTGGTAGGCGTCGGGCGGGTTATAGAGATCAAGCTGATTGCGCTCGAAGCTCACGCCGGTGAAAATGCGGTCGTACTCGGAAATGGGCACGCCGAAGTTCAAGCCGCCGCCCAAGGCCGTTACGCGATAATCACCTTCGCCAAACTCGCTGGACGAGCGTATCTCGTACGGCGTTGTACGACGGTAATAAACCGACGTGGTCTTGCTGATGCCGTCGTTGGTCCAATAGGGATCGGTATGCGCAATGACGGCCGAGCGGTTGGTCTTGCTGGTATTCACCTGCAACGACAGGCTGTTGCCGCTGCCGAAGATGTTGTCCTGGCTGATGCCGGCCGACAAAATAACCTTGTCGGTGGAACCATAGCCCACGCCCAGGTTGATCATGCCCGTGGGCTTTTCTTTGACGTCGACGTTGATGTCGACCTGATCCGGAGAGCCGGGCACGGGCTCGGTTTGAACATTGACATCGTTGAAGTAACCCAAGCGGTCGATACGGTCGCGAGACATCTTGATGTCGTTCGCGTCGTACCACGAAGCTTCCATCTGGCGCATCTCGCGCCGGACGACTTCGTCTCGTGTGCGGGTGTTGCCGCCGATTTGAATACGTCGCACGTACACGCGGCGGCCCGGATCAACATAAAAGGTAAGGTCGGCCTCGTGCGCCTCGCGATCCAGCTCCGGGTTGGGATTGACGTTGGCAAAGGCGTAGCCCAGGGTGCCCAGGTAATCAGTGATGGCCTTGGCCGTTTCGTTGGTGGTGGCGGCCGAGAAGGTCGAGCCTTCCTTGACCTTGATCATCTCGGCAATCTCTTCATCCAGGCCAAGCAGCTCGCCCGCCAGCTTGACGCTGCGCACCGTATAGGGTTCGCCTTCGTGCACCGTGAAGGTGATGAAGATGCTTTCGCGGTCGGGGGAAATCGAAACTTGCGGCGCCTCGGACGAGAACTCAAGATAGCCGCGATCCAGGTAAAAAGAACGGATGCGCTCAATATCGCCCTCGAGCTTTTCGCGCGAGTACTTATCTGTGCCCGTGTACCAGGTCATGAAGCCGGAGGTGGTCAGCTCAAGCTCGTCGCGCAGGCGTCCAGCCGAGAAATCTTCGTTGCCCACAAAGTTGATCTCGCTGATCTTGGCCAGGTCGCCTTCGAAAATGTCGAAACTGACACCCACGCGGTTGCGCGGAAGCGGCGTGATGATGGGGCTGATCTCGACGCCGTACTTGCCCTTGGCAAGATACTGTTGCTTGAGCTCGAACTCGGCACGCTCGAGCATGGCTTGGTCGAATACCCGGCCAGGCCCGAAGCCGACGCCGGAAAGCGACTTGTTCAAGGCTTCTGCGTCAAACTCGCGCATGCCGTTGAATGTCACGGAGGCTATCGTGGGGCGCTCTTTGACGTTGACCACCAGCACGTTGTTCTCGGTGTCGATGCTGACGTCGCTGAAGAAACCAGTGGCGTAAAGCCTTTGAATGGCTTCGCTGGCCTGCTCTTCGGTGAATTGCTCGCCCACCTTCACGGGTAAATAACTGAAGACCGCACCGGCGTCGACGCGCTGTATGCCATTTACACGGATATCTTGTACGACGAAGGGCGTGAAGGCGCCGGCCAGGCCGGGGGCCAGGCAGGCCGCCAGGATCAGGGGCAAGACACGGCGGCTAAATTTGGTTTTCCGACGAAACGACATCCTGGTGGATCCTTAGTAGATCAAATTGGGGAAAGATTGTAAGGCAGAACCCGCCCGATGTGCTGTTTGAACAGCACACTAGCTGAAAAGCCGGGTGAAATCATTAAAGAACGCTAATCCCATTAGCGCGGCAAGCAGGCCCAGCCCCACTCGTTGCCCTGTTTCGAGCCATGCGTCGGGCAAAGGCTTGCCGCGCAGCATCTCGATGACATAGTACATAAGGTGGCCGCCGTCCAGCATGGGAATGGGAAGCAGATTTAACACGCCGATACTAACACTGATCAGCGCCAAAAACCCGATATACGCCGCCAATCCAATGCGAGCCGTCTGCCCCGCGTAATCGGCGATGGTGACCGGCCCGCTGATATTGCGCACCGAGACGTCTCCGGTCACCATGCGCCCCATCATCTTCAACGAGAACCACACGGTATCGAAGGTACGCGCCACACCGCGCGAGACGCTTTCAATGGGACCATAACGCACCATCACCATGGGAAAGTCGGCGCCCAACATGACGCCGATGCGCCCCACCCTTTCGCCCGAAGCATCTTCGTGGGCCTGAGGTGTAAGTTCAATGGCCAGGGGTACGCCGTCGCGCAGCACGGCCAGGCTTATGGGCCGGCCCGCCTGGCCTTGGATATATTCGACCAGTTCAGAGCCCGAGGGCTCATTCAAGGGGCCTGCCGCCACAATCAAATCGCCTGGTTTCAGACCGGCCTGCTCACCCGAACCGCCCGCCACCACTTCACGCACCAAGGGGCGCGGCGTGGCCAGGGAAAGCCCCGCCTCACTCATAAGATCGGCTGAATCAGGTTCTATCTGAGCCGCTTCCAGCGCAATCTCGTGCCGGCGCTCTGCGCCGCCCTCGCTTTCGACCTGCAAAAGCGCCGTTCCCCCCGAAGTGAGCGCGTCAAGCAGCTCCCAACGGGCTTCGCCCCAGGAACGCACCTGCTTGCCATTGATGCCCACAAGGCGGTCGCCCGCTTGAATGCCCGCCATGGCGGCAGGCGTACCCGCCGCCGGCGGCGCCAGGAGGGCGGCCGGCTCTTGCGTGCCGATGAGGTTAAGCGCAGCGTAAAGCACCGCGGCCAGTAAAAGATTGGCCATGGGGCCCGCCGCCACGATGGCAAAGCGCTTGCCCACCGGCTGCTGGTTGAAGGCCTGGCCCGCATCGCTTGCGTCGGCCTGCTGAGGCTCGTCAAGCATTTTCACATAGCCGCCAAGCGGTATGGCGGACAGCGCCCATTCGGTGCCATGGCGGTCTGTGCGGCGAAGCAGCACTTTGCCAAAGCCGACCGAAAAGCGCAACACCTTGACCCCGCAGCGCCGCGCCACCCAATAGTGGCCCAGCTCATGAAAGGTGATGAGCAACCCCAAGGCGATGATGAAGGCGGCCAAGGTAAAAAGCATGATGGTTTTCTTGCGCCTCTATTTATTGACAGAACTGCAGGGCTTGCCGCCGTGCTTGGCCGTCAAGCTCTAGCACTGCCTCAAGCGAATCAATGGCCGGCCGTGTTTTACCCGCCATGGCATCAAGACACTGCTCGATGACTCGGGCGATGCCGGTAAAGGGAATACGACGTTCTAAGAACTGATCGACAGCGACTTCGTTGGCTGCATTAAGGACAATGCATGCGTCCTGTCCTGCTTCAAGCGCCTCGAACGACAATTTTAAACAAGGAAAGCGTCGAAGGTCGGGCGGCTCAAAATCGAGCCTGCCGATCATGGCCAGGTCTAGCGGCCCTACCCCACTGTCGATGCGGTCGGGAAAACCCAGGCCGTATGCGATGGGTGTGCGCATGTCCGGCTGGCCAAGCTGGGCAAGAATGGAACCGTCTTCATACTCGACCATGGAATGAATCATACTTTGCGGGTGAATGACCACCTGGATGCGTTCTGCGGGCATGGCAAACAGCCAATGGGCTTCAATTACCTCCAGCCCCTTGTTAAGCATGGTTGCCGAGTCGACGGAAATCTTACGGCCCATGCTCCAGTTCGGATGAGCGCAAGCCTGCTCGGGCGTGACGCTGTCCAGGCCGGCAAGCTCAGCGGTCCGGAACGGGCCGCCGGATGCGGTAAGCAGCAAACGTCGTACACCCCTGGCGGGCGTCGAGGGCGCCAGGGGCGCACCGGCGTGGGGAAGGCATTGAAAGATGGCATTATGCTCGCTGTCGACAGGCAGAAGCTCGGCGCCGTTATCGCGCACCGCAGCCATGAACAGGCTGCCGGCCGCCACCAGCGCCTCTTTATTGGCCAGCAGCACCCGCTTTCCCGCCCGGGCGGCAGCCAAAGCAGCAGGCAGGCCTGCCGCGCCGACAATAGCCGCCATAACGGTATCTACCTCGGGGTCGGCTGCACACACTTCCAAAGCACCGGCGCCCACGCGAATTTCGGGAACGGAACTCCCCGCGGGCCATGCTTGCAAAAACCGCCGGCGCGCCGCTTCGTCAGGCACCGCCACCACACGCGCGCCGCTCGCCAAAGCCTGTTCGGCCAGAAGCTCCATGCGGGTGTGGGCGCTAAGCGCGTGCACCCGGATGGTATCGGCGTGGCGCGACACGACGTCGAGCGTGCTGCAGCCAATCGAACCGGTGGACCCAAGTATGCAAAGGCGTTGAGTCTTCATGCAGCGATGCTCACCAACAAAAATGCGGTGGGCGCCACCGGCAGCAAGGCGTCAATGCGATCGTAGACGCCGCCGTGCCCCGGCAGCAAGGCGCTGGAATCCTTGCGCCCGGCACGGCGCTTGAGCAAGGACTCGAACAGGTCGCCGATGATGGACAGCGCCGCCAGCAAGGCTGAAAGCGCCAATGCGCCGGCCCAGCTCCAACCTTGAACGAGCGCCGCGCCGAAACTGCCCTGCCATTGGCTGGACACCGCCACCCAAATGACGGCGGCCAGCACACCCGCGATGGCGCCCTCCCAGCTTTTGCCGGGGCTGACACGGGGCGCCAGCTTGCGGCGTCCAAAGGCCTTGCCGGCAAAATAGGCGCCGACATCGGCGAACCAGATCAAGGCCAGCAAAGAGATTAAAAACCAGGCGCCGAACGCAAGGTAAAACTGCACCAGGGCCGCCCATGCGGACCAGACAGCAAAGATGGCGAAAATACGCAGGCCGCTGCTGGACGCGGGCGCATCGGTGCGCCCCTGTACCACCAGCGTCGTACCGACAATGAGCCAGCCCAGAACGACCGCGGGAATAAGCCAACCATTGCTGACATAACTTACCCACGACGCCCAGTGGGCCATATCGCCGCCGCGTATCCACCCGGTGGCGCAAAATAGCATTACCCCACCCAGGATAACTGCGATCACCACGGCCACGTTATCGGCGCCCGCGCTGACGGTAAGCCGCAGCCATTCCCATAGCGCGCAGGCCGCGGCCAGAACAAGCAGCAGTATCAGGGGCCAAGGGCTGGGGGCAGCCAAAGCGCCCAGCAGAACCGCCAGAAGCACTACTGCGGTGATCACGCGTTGCGCCAGCATGGCGGAAACTCCTTATTTGGATTGTTCGGCAAGCTGCGCGCTGGTCCGTCCGAAACGGCGTTCGCGCGTGCGAAACCACTTGAAAGCCGCATCAAGCTCTTTGGCCCCGAACTCGGGCCAATAATCATCGGTGAAATACAGTTCAGTATAGGCGAGCTGCCAGATCAGAAAATTGGAGATGCGCTGTTCACCGCCGGTGCGGATGAACAGGTCGGGCTCAGGCGCCCACGACATGGACAGGCGCTGCGTAAGCTCTTGCTCTACCAGCGAATCAGGCGCTTGCGCAAGCTGCGGTTTGTCGCGCAGCAGGCTGCGCATGGCCTGCAGGATGTCCCAGCGACCGCCATAGTTGGCGGCGATGGTCAGATGCAGCGCATCGTTGTCGCGCGTGCGCTCTTCGGCCGCGACTATCAGTTCTCGCAGATGCGGCTCGAAAGCCGTTAAGTCGCCGACCACCCGCAGGCGCACACCCTGCTTTTCAAGCTTGACCACTTCTTTTTCGAGCGTTTGCACGAACAGCCGCATCAACAACGACACTTCTTCCTGGGGTCGCCGCCAGTTTTCAGAACTGAACGCAAACAAGGTAAGGTATTTGACACCTCGGCGGCCACAGGCTTCGACCACGCGGCGTACGGCCTGAACCCCTCGAACGTGCCCCGCCGTGCGCGGCAGCATCCGGCGAGTGGCCCAGCGCCCGTTTCCATCCATGATGATGGCCAGGTGCCGGGGCGCCTCGGAGCTGTCAGGGATGGAAAGCGTGGAACTCGTAAACATAGTAATGGTCGTGCAAGACGCGCGCTAGACCGTCATGATCTCCGCTTCTTTCTGCGCAATGATCTTATCGATATCGCCGACAAATTTGTCTGTGAGCTTCTGGATGTCGTCTTGCGTGCGGCGCTCTTCGTCCTCGGAGATGTCTTTATCCTTGACCATTTTCTTGAGGCTGTCGTTGGCGTCGCGGCGAACGTTGCGCACGGCCACCTTGGTGTCCTCGCCTTCGCTGCGCACCACTTTGGTCAAATCGCGCCGGCGCTCTTCGGTGAGCAGCGGCATGGGTACGCGAATGTTGTCGCCCATGGAAACCGGATTAAGACCAAGGTCTGAATCACGGATGGCTTTTTCAATTGCGCCGACCATGGGTTTTTCGTAGGGCTGCACGCTTAGCGTGCGCGCATCGATAACGTTTACGTTGGCCACTTGGCCCACAGGAACGGGCGAGCCGTAGTACTCGACCTGCACATGATCAAGTATGCCTGCATGGGCTCGCCCAGTGCGTATCTTGGCCAAATTGACCTTAAGTGTGTCCAGGCTTTTCGCCATGCGTTCTTCGGCGGATTTTCTGACCTCTGATGTGCTCATTTCTTTTTCCTTTATCAAACGTGGACCAGGGTGCCCTCGTCCTCGCCAAGCACGACGCGTCGCAGGGCGCCGGGCTTGTTGATGGAAAACACCTTGATCGGCAGCTTCTGGTCGCGGCACAGGGCGAAAGCCGTGGCGTCCATGACTTCCAGCCTGCGCACGATCACTTCGTCGAAGCTGATTCGTGCGTAGCGCGTTGCTGAAGGATCTTTATTGGGGTCGGCCGTATAGATACCGTCGACCTTGGTGGCCTTCAGGACGATTTCAGCGCCGATTTCGGCCCCCCGCAAGGCGGCGGCCGTATCGGTGGTGAAAAACGGGTTGCCGGTGCCTGCCGCAAACACCACGACCTTGCCTTCTTCAAGATAACGCAAGGCTTTCGGGCGAATATAGGGCTCGACGACCTGATCGAGATTGAGGGCCGACTGCACGCGGGTATCGATACCGCGATGCTTGAGGGCGTCTTGCAGGGCAAGCGCGTTCATGACGGTGGCCATCATGCCCATGTAGTCGGCGGTGGCGCGGTCCATTCCCTGGGCGCCGGGCGCAACGCCACGGAAGATGTTGCCTCCGCCTATGACGATGGCCAGTTCGACGCCAAGGCTGGAGACCTCGGCGATTTCTTCGGTCATGCGAAGGATGGTGCTGCGATTGATCCCAAATGCGTCTTCACCCATCAGCGCCTCGCCGGAAAGTTTGAGAAGAACACGTTTGTATGATCTGGTGGTCATAGAAGGCAATCCCGAGAAGTCGTTCCAACGAAAGTGTATGCCAGATTGGGGGCCGGCAGCGCCAAAAAAGGCGTCGCGGCCGGCAAAGCGGCGGGCGAGGCGAGAAACCGCCGCCCCATCGCGGCGCGCGGGCGGCGCTCAATGAGCGCACGCCCGCGCGTTGTGCCGCGAAAGATCAAGAATTGCCAGCGGCGGCCGCAACCTCGGCGGCAAAGTCTTCGGATTTTTTCTCGAGACCCTCGCCCACTACAAACAAGCTGAAACGCTGGATGGAAGCACCGTTTTCCTTCAGCATCTGCTGAACGCTTTGTTTGTCGTTCTTAACGAAGGGTTGCGAAAGCAGCGTGATCTCTTTGAGATATTTCTGCACCGAGCCTTCGACCATTTTCTCGACGATCTCGGCGGGCTTGCCGGAATCGGCGGCTTTCTGTGCAGCAACCGAACGCTCGGCCTCGAGCAGTTCGGCGGGCACGCCGGATGCGTCGAGCGCGCGTGGCCGGGTGGCGGCGATGTGCATGGCCAGATCTTTGCCCACTTCGTCAGAGCCGTCGAACTCGACCAATACGCCGATACGGCCGCCGTGCACGTAACTGGAAAGCTTCTGAGCAGTTTCGAGGCGCTCGAAACGGCGCACCGAGATGTTCTCGCCGATTTTACCGACGAGCGCCGAGCGGGTGCTTTCAACCGTGCCTTCGCCAAAGGGCAATTCAGACAGGGCGGCGACGTCGGCCGGGTTCTTTTCAGATACAAGCTGGGCAATTTGCGAAACGAAGTTGATGAAATCGTCGTTCTTGGCGACGAAGTCGGTTTCGCAGTTGATCTCGACCACAGCGCCCTGCTTGCCGTCGGCGGCAATATGCAGGCCGATCAGGCCTTCGGCGGTGACGCGGCTGGCGGCCTTGCTGGCCTTGCTGCCCAGCTTGACGCGCAACAGCTCTTCGGCGCGCGCCATGTCGCCGTCGGCTTCAGTCAACGCTTTTTTGCACTCCATCATGGGCGCGTCGGTCTTCTCGCGCAATTCTTTGACCATCGAGGCGGTAATTTGAGCCACAGTAATCTCCAGTTCTTTGAAACGGACCCCGGCGCACCAGGGCAAGGGCAGACGAGCAACACGACCGCCGGGGCGCCGTAAGCGGCGCACAGCACGGGGGATCGAGCCCAATAGCGCAAGCAAGTCTGCGATGACTGCCGTCCTGCAATCGGCATGCGGCATTCAGGACGGCCAGGCGCGGGCGCAAGGGCAAACAGCGCGCCCGCCGCAAAGAATTACTCTTCGCTTTCGTCCTGGACTTCGACGAACTCTTCGTCGCCTTCGGCGATTTCTTCAACCAGGCCGTTAAGAGCCTGGTCACGGCCCTCGAGCACGGCGTCGGCCATGCCCTTGACGTACAAGGAGATGGCTTTGCCCGAGTCGTCGTTGCCGGGGATGACGTGCTCGATGCCTTCGGGCGAATGGTTGGTATCAACCACGGCCACGACAGGGATGCCCAGCGAATGCGCTTCGGCAATGGCGATCTTGTGATAGCCGACGTCGACGACAAACAAGGCGTCAGGCAAGGTGTTCATGTCTTTGATGCCGCCGATGGACTTGTTGAGCTTATCGAGCTCGCGGTCAAACATCAGGGCTTCTTTCTTGGTCATTTGCTCGGTGACGCCTTCGGCTTGCTGGGCTTCCATTTCTTTAAGGCGCTTGACCGAGCTTTTTACCGTCTTGAAGTTGGTCATCATGCCGCCCAGCCAACGGCTATCGACGTAAGGCATGCCGCAGCGTGTTGCTTCCTCGGCGATGACTTCGCGGGCGGCGCGCTTGGTGCCGACAAACAGGATTTTGCCGCCGCGCGCGGTAAGCTGGCGCATGAACTTGGCCGCTTCCTGGTATTTGACGACGGTCTGCTCAAGGTTGATGATATGAATTTTGTTACGCTGGCCAAAGATGTACTGCGCCATCTTGGGGTTCCAGTAACGGGTCTGGTGACCAAAGTGCACACCAGCTTCGAGCATTTCTCGCATCAAGGACATAATATTCTCCGAGGGTTGGGTCTTGTACGCGGTCCTGCATCCGGGGGTTGCTGATTCTGTTGCCAGCCAGCTTGCCCCAAACACCCTGGTTTTGCCGCGCACGCGATTTTTGCCACAATGGCAAATTAAATATGGCTGCTTTGTAATTGCTTCGTAATTGCTTCGTAATTGAACAAGGCCTTCTCTCTTTGCCCGCCACAAAGCCAAAGGCGCAAAATCAAAGAAAGCCTATAATTCTACTATCTTTAAGTTAAACAGTTCAAGTTGATATGATCCCCCTCGTTACAGACCCCGCCGACCTCGAAAAAATGCGTGCCGCCTGCCAAGCGGCGGCCCAGGCGCTCGACCACCTCGAGCCGCACGTGCGCGCCGGCATCACCACCGGCGAACTCGACCGCCTGTGCCTCGATTTCATCACCAACACCCTGCAGGTGGAATCGGCCACGGTGGGCTATGCGCCGCCTGGGTATCCACCCTTCCCCGGCTCTATTTGCTCGTCGGTCAACCATGTCATCTGCCACGGCATCCCGGGCGACAAAGTGCTTAAAAACGGCGATATCATGAATATCGACGTTACCGTCATCAAAGACGGCTGGTTCGGCGATACCAGCCGCATGTACTATGTCGGCGAACCCTCCATCCTGGCGCGGCGCCTGGTTGAAACCACCTACGACTGCATGTGGCTGGGCATTGAACAAGTGCGCCCAGGCGCATACCTGGGCGATATCGGCGCCGTCATCCAAAAGCACGCCGAAAAACAAGGCTTCTCGGTGGTGCGCGAATACTGCGGTCATGGCGTGGGCCGAAAGTTCCACCAAGACCCTCAGGTGCTTCATTATGGCAAGGCGGGCACCGGCGTTCAGCTCGAGGCCGGCATGATCTTCACCATCGAGCCCATGATCAACGCCGGCCGTAAAGAAATTCGCCAGCTTTCCGACGGCTGGACAGTGGTCACGCGCGACAGAAGCTTGTCGGCTCAATGGGAGCACAGCGTGCTGGTCACCGACAGCGGCTACGAAATACTGACCGTCTCGCCGGGCATGCCGGCCGCGCCGGCTTTCGTGCAGGCCGCAGCATAAGGCCGCCTCACATACTTCAATCATGGACTCCCCCGCCCCGTCGCCGCTGCGCCAGCGCTTCGACCAGCGACGCGGCGATGCGATAGCAAGCTATCGCGAGCACCTGCGGCCTGACATACTCCTTTCGGCCCTGCGCCGCGTCACCGACCAGGCGCTGCGCGAAACGCTCAGGCAGCATCCGCTGCCGCAGGGCGCCGCACTGGCAGCCGTGGGCGGCTATGGCCGTGGCGAGCTGTATCCATACTCCGATATCGACGTTCTGATCCTGCTTGACGTCGAACCAGGGCCTAGCGACCGAGCCCTGATAGAGAAACTGGTGGCGGCGCTATGGGATCTTGGGTTGGACCTGGGCCATAGCGTGCGCTCGATCGCCGACTGCCAGCGCGAGGCCGCCAACGACATCACCATCGAAACCGCGCTGATGGAAATGCGCTGGATAGCCGGCAGCAAACCGCTGGTGCGCCAATTGTTGCAGACCATGCAAAGAAGCCAGGACGCCCAGGGGTTTTTCCAGGCCAAGCGAGCCGAAATGGCGCAGCGCCACGCCCGGCATCACGACACGCCCTACGCCCTGGAGCCCAATTGCAAGGAAGCGCCCGGCGGGCTGCGCGACTTGATCACATTGCGCTGGATCGCACAGGCGGCCGGCGTGGGCAATACCTGGAAGGAAATCGCCGACGGCGACATGCTGACCCCTGCCGAGCACCGCGCCCTGCGCCGGGCGGAACTGGCCTTCAAGCGCCTGCGCATCGAGCTGCATCTGCTGGCCGGCCGGCGCGAAGATCGCTTGCTTTTCGATTTGCAGCCCTCGCTGGCTGATATCTATGGTTTTCAGTCCATAAAAGGCCGCCGGCCCAGCGAGCTGCTGATGCAGCGCTACTATTGGGCGGCGCGCGTGGTTAGTCAACTGACCACCATATTGATGCAGGCCTTCGAAGAGCGCCTGTTTCCGGTGCCCGAGGGCTCGAGCAAGCTTCTGGACGAAGATTTTTGCCAGGTGCACACCCGCCTGGACATCCGCCGCGCCGACGAATTCGAACGCAAGCCCACACTGCTGCTGCGGGCTTTTCTGGTCATGCAGCAGCACCCGGGCCTGACGGGGCTTTCGGCACGCATCATGCGCGCCATGTGGCACTCGCGCAAGCGCATCGACGCGCAGTTCCGCGCAAACCCCGTCAACCGCTATACCTTCATACAGATATTGCAGCAGCCGCGCGGCATCGTGCATGCCCTGCGCCGCATGACCATGCTCAACATCCTGCCGCGTTACCTGCCCGAGTTTCGCCGCATCGTGGGCCAGATGCAGCACGATCTATTCCATGCCTACACGGTGGACCAGCATACGCTGATGGTGATCCGCAACCTGCGCCGCTTCACCATGCCCGAACACGCCCAGGAATACCCCCTGGCCAGCCAGCTAATCGCTGAACTTGACAGGCACTGGCTGCTTTATGTAGCTGCGCTGTACCACGACATCGCCAAGGGGCGCGGCGGCGACCATTCCGATCTTGGAGCAATTGATGCACGGCGCTTCTGCATCGATCATCAGATAGATTCGGAAGATACCGAACTGGTCGAGTTCCTGGTGCGCGAACACCTGACCATGTCGCGTTACGCGCAAAAACGCGACCTTACCGACCCCGACGTCATCCAGGAATTCGCCGCCCTCGTGGGCGCCGAGCGCCGCCTCAGCGCACTGTATCTACTTACCGTGGCCGACATCCGCGGCACAAGCCCCAAAGTGTGGAACGCCTGGAAGGGCAAGCTGCTTGAAGATCTGTACCGGCTGACCCTGGCCGTGCTGGGCGGCGCCCAGCCTGATCGAGGCACCGTGCTTGCACTGCGCCGCGAAGAAGCAAGCGCCGAGATTCGCAGGCTGGGGCTGCGCGACGAAAGCCGCGACAAATTCTGGAACCAGTTGGACGTGGCTTATTTTTTACGCCACGAGGCTTCTGAAATCGCCTGGCACACCCGCCATCTTTACCATCGCGCCGATGCCGCCGAACCTGTCGTCAAGGCACGCGTAGTGGGGCAAAACGAAGGCTTGCAGATCATGGTGTACGCCCCTGACCGCAACGACCTGTTCGCTGATATCTGCGCCTACCTGGACCAGCGCGCGCTCAGCGTGCAAGATGCCCGCATCCACACCACCCGGCGCGGCTGGGCGCTGGACAGCTTCATCGTGCTGTTGCCGGGCAACGACCGCGACTTTCGCTCCTGGGCCAACCTGGTCGAGCACGAACTGACTGAAAGGCTCGCCCATCCCGCCACGGCCCCGCGCCCGGCCCCTGGATACGGGCGACGTCAATCGCGTCGCGCGCGCGTGTTTCCCATAGTGCCCAATATTGAGCTTCGGCCCGACGAAAGCGGCGCCTCTTGGCGCCTTTCCATCATCGCCGCCGATCGGCCCGGCCTGCTGCACAGCCTGGCCCAGGTATTCGCCAGGCACAGCATCGACTTGAAGATGGCCAAGATCATGACCCTGGGCGACCGCATCGAAGACGTCTTCATCATAGAAGGCGAAGTGCTGGGCCATCCACGCGAGCAAATTCAATTCGAGCGCAGCCTGCTGGCAAGCCTTGATGATTCGGGCTAGCCGAGCGTAGCCTTCCGGCGAAGCTTGATGATTCAGGATGACAGAATTAGCCGCACGGTCGCTACAATGCGATGCTGTCGTCGCAATGCATGGCATGAATCACAATGCCGGGCCATCATCGCAAATGTGTCCGCACAATATAAGCTACGCCGCAATGTGCAGCCAAGTTGCAGTGGGGCACTACTTCGCGAAACACGGTTGCCCCCTGAACGAAGTTAATCATTGCCAGGCGAACCCACCGCCTTCTTTCATTCAGTACTTCTATTTTCCAACGTTCAAACCCAAACTCCAGCTTATGACCCAGCCCTTGCCGCTCCGTACCCGTCGCATGCTTCACCTGATCGCCCTGCTCTCGTTGGGCGCTGTGGGGGTCGCGTTGATATCCCAGCACGTGTTCGACATGGCGCCCTGCGCCTGGTGCGTATTCCAGCGCCTTATATATATAGGCATAGCCGTGGTTTGCTGGCTTGGCCTGGCGTTGGGTCAGGCGCGCGCCGCCCTGGGACGCATCGCAGCGGGCTGTGCCACCCTATTGGCTGCGGGCGGCATGGTCGCCGCCTGGTACCAATACAAGGTAGCGGCCCAGATGTTTTCGTGCGCACAGACCTTTGCCGACCGCTTCATGGTGCAATCGGGCCTGGATGCCGGCCTGCCCTGGCTGTTCGGCATCTACGCCACCTGCATGGATGCGCGTGTGGATTTATTGGGCATCGAATACGCTTTGTGGAGCCTGGCTTTGTTTGCACTGCTGGCCGGCGCCGGCGCCTGGGCTGCGTTGCGCGGCCGAACCCCGCTGTAACAACCGTGCCCACTGTTTATTACAAGAAAATGTAGTGAGTATGTTTGTGGTGAAACGTTGTAGCGCCGCCACAGAAATTCACATATAAACAACAGTTCTGCCGTCGTTTTCGTCTCTTATAAACAACGTTTAGTGGTTTTTTACCTCGTATAAGGCCCAAAAAGGGTTAACCCTTATCGTCGCTTAAAAAGCCGGTATATAAACTCAATTCCAATAAAAGTTGAATACAGAATTCAACCATTATTCGAACACACTGATAACAAGCAGCACAAAGCAGCAGTACGGGGATCAATTAAGTAGTTTTTCCAGCAGTATGTTTTTGCTTCACTGCGCGTATCAATGTGGCTTGTAATTTTTACACATCGAAGCGTTTTAGCACCGGTAGATACATGCTTTTTGTTCGCATTGTTTCAAACGGATTAAAAAGCTTTATTTTCATCAACGTTGGAGAAAAACCAATGAAGTTAAAAGCACTTGCACTGGGCGTAGCCCTGGCATTCCCGATGATGGCCTCGGCGCAAAGCTCGACCAGCGTTACGCTGTACGGTACCGTCGACACCGCCGTTGAATACGTCAGCGGCATTTGGGATGGCGCCGAAAAGCACAGCTCCTTCCACTTCACCAACCTGACCCAATCCTGGCCCTCGCACTGGGGTCTGCGCGGCAGCGAAGACCTGGGTAACGGCCTGAAGGCAGTCTTCACGCTTGAGTCCGGCTTCAACACCGGCACCGGTACCTCCGGCCAAGGCGGACGCCTGTTCGGTCGTCAGGCCTACGTCGGCCTGGCCGGCGACTGGGGTCAAGTCGCCTTCGGTCGTCAATACAACATGTTGATGCGCAGCATGCTGGGCGCCGATCTGTTGGGCCCCAACGCCTACGGAATGGGCACCATTGACAGCTACATTCCCAATGCCCGCATGGACAACGCCATCACCTACATGGGCAACTTCAGCGGCTTCAAGGTCGGCGCAGCCTGGGCTCGCGGCCGTGACACCGTCGGCACCGGCGGCCCTGCTGCCCGTGGTTGTGGTGTCGACTACACCGACAGCACCGCCTGCGGAGCATGGTCCGCAATGCTGGGTTACGACGCTGCCAACTGGGGCGTTGCCGGTGGTTATGATGTCATCAACGGTGGTGATACATCGTGGGGCGGTGGCGGTCTTACTAACCGCGACGACAAAGACAAGCGCTGGAACGTTAACGGCTACGTCAAGTTTGGTGATGCCAAAGTCGGCCTCATCTACCTGAACCGCAAGAACGAAGGCGGCATCCTCAACAATGCTGGCTCCGCCCTGGGCGATCGTAGCGATCTCTGGACGCTCAACGCTTCCTATCAAGTTAGCCCCGCTGTCAAGCTCGACGGCGCCGTTAACTACCTCCGCTACAAGGACGCTTCCGAGAGCTCCAAGGCTTGGTACTACGTAGCACGTGCCACCTACTCGCTCTCCAAGCGCACCTCGGTCTACGCCTCGGCTGCCTACATGAAAAACCGCGGTCTCTCCGACCTTTCCGCTGCTGGCGGTACCGCTGGACTGCGTACCCAGCCCGGTGGCAACTCGACCGCCGTCATGGCCGGTCTGCGTCACAACTTCTAATCTAGTTTAGAAGCATTGCCGCAAGTCGGCTGAAACGTTGCTCGCAACGCTTCAGCCGGCAAACCGGCAGATTTGCAGTACCAGCAGTATCTGCAGTACCTGTAGTAATCCGTAGATTTGATTTGATTTGATTTTTGAGTCGGGTGGGCCATTTGGCTACCCGACTTTTTTTCGTTCCACGCTTAGAATCGGCCAAAAGGGATTTGCTCATACGAGGGGAACGAAATGAACAAGCGTGTGTGGTTTCGTCGGCTTGCAGTGCTGGGCGCGGGACATCTCTGTTTTCCTGTATTCGCCCAGACCCTGGACGTTGACGGCGCCTGGAGGGGCCAAACGACGTGTCCGGCCGGTGCAGTCGCGTTTACCCTCGATATCAAAGGCACAGAAGGCAGCTTTACCTATGCACCAGCATCGTCAATAAAGTCGCCAACCAAGAGCCTTGCCGTAAAAGTGTCCGCTCGAAGGGATGACATGCACGTCAGCCTCTATAGCCCGGGACAAGACAAACAAGGAGTCGCTTTTGGGGGTGATCTGCTCGCAGACGGTTCGATACGGGTCTTCAACCCACAGTTCGGCACTGAATATTGCGACCCGTTCAGTATGTTGAATACTGCGAGGGCGACTCCGGAACCTCAAGCACTGTTGGATGCGAAAGGGCTGGATTACGAAACCTTCATGATATCGATGATGCAAGGTAACTTTGCTGCCATACGGACGCCTGCCGACGATCCGAGCTTCAACGATCTGTTCGGCTCGTATTTATTTGCCTATGCAGAGCAATGCGGGGCAGATCCCAAGACGCGGCCAGCGAACTTCGTCGAGATGACCAATCTGGAGTGCGTCGAAAAAGGGGTCACCACCACCTATTATCGTAATGGCGCCTTCTCGGAAAGTGCGCCCTACTGCACCCAATGGAAGGACGTACCCAACGGATACTACGCAGACCCGAAATTGTGGGAGGCAAAGCAAAAGCTTGATGACAGGTTCTTGCGTGATACCTATAAAAATGTATTTGCCGCGCTCAAAGGCTCAGGCCTCGGTTACCGCGGCCCCATCATGCCCAACGTCAAGAAAATGGCCGAGGCCATTGCGGCGCGTGCGCAAGACATGACGACATTGGTTCAGCGCAATGGATGCGATGGCCCGGGGCTGATGCGGTTTCAGGAAAACCTTAGGCTTTATGCCCTGAACCAACCGTTTGGCATACGGGGGGATGGAACTCTGACGCCGGCCATACCCATTCCTGCACCAGGATCCAAATATGAAGACCCGGATTTCGTATCGCTACTTGAAGAGCTGATAAAAGGGGAAGCCAGATCCTGGCAGGTAAACAAATACGTACTTAAAAGCATTGCCGGACCGCAAATCGCGAGCAGAGACGACCTGGGCCGCCCGCGTGAAGTGTCCGCCAATTACCGCTATGGAGGCCTAAGCGGAGTCCAGACAGGGAAATTCAGGGTCACCTTTGTCCAAGGGTATCCGGAATGCCTGTATTTTTCGGACCGGCCGCAGATGTGTCGCTCTCCTGACAAAAAGGTGGTGTCTAAATATGTACACGGGCTTTTTTCACCACGAAGCCTGGCTGCTGCAGCCCCCGCGCCAGACCCCGCCGCCGAGGCGCAAAAACAGCAAGAGCGTGAAGTTGCCGCAGCAAAACGGCGCAGCCTGCGTGAAAAACTTCACTGATAACGGCTTTGCCGATAAAGCTTGTGGCGTTCCAATTTAAAGAAGAACCAGAAGCGAAACGCCCCCCACAATACGAGACAGTAGCGAGGCGATAAGGCAAGGTGTCAGGGCCGCCCTTCGAGTCATTTACCTTCTGTCAGGAGTACGAGGTGTCAGCGAGATTTGCGAAAAGGGCATCCCGGAATGCGCAAGCCGCCGGGCCAAGCGGTCGGTCGGCCCGGCGGGCCAGATAGGTCTGGAGCGTAGTCTCGCCGGCCTCGCCGAAAGCCGCAACGGGCAACCGCACGAGCGTCTCTTCACGCAGTTCGCGTTCTATCAGCCACAGCGGCAGGCTGCCCCACCCTATGCCAGCCCTGATCAGCGCGTGCTTGGTCATGTTGTCGGCAACCCTCCACCTGGCTGGCGAGACCACGCCGAAGTCGCGGCCGCTTGTGCGCGCCGACAAGTCTTCCCCCACGATCTGGATGTGGTCGGCGAGCGTCGAAGTATCGATCCGACGTTTGCCCAGGACGGCAAGCGGATGGTGCGCCGCCGCCACCGCCACGCGGCGCACCGTCATCAGCGACTCCAGCTCTATTGCGGGATGCGCCAAGTCGATACCGGTAATCGCCAGATCGCAGTGCCCGTCCAGCAAAGCATCGAAAGAAGAGCCCAGCGGCGTGGAGAGGATGCGGAAGGCCACGGTGGGATAGCTGTCGCATAGCGCATGCAGGGCTTTTCCGGCCACCGGCAGCGGGAATTGCGGATCGACCGCCAGCACGATTTCCAGCTCGACCCCCTGCCCTAGCCCGCGTGCCCGCGCCCGCACGGCGTCGGCTTTCAGCAGCAGTACGCGGATATCGGCGAGCAGTGTGGCACCGGCGGGGCTGAGCCGAGGGCGCTGTCCGGAACGGTCAAAGAGCTGGACTTCGAGCTGGGACTCGAGGTTGCCGATCGCATGGCTGACCGCCGACTGCACGCGCATTAGCCGTTTGGCCGCAGCGCGGAAACTGCCTGCTTCCGCGACAGCCACGAATACGCGCATCTGGTCCAGCGTCAGTCCATCCAGCATGTTCTAAATCTTAGATCATTCATGACAAATTTATAGCACTTTTTCGCACCTTCAGGAGGCGCCATACTGTGATGGTCATACCGGTCACCAACCTGCACAGGAGGATTACGATGAAACAGATACAGCCGGACATCTGGGAAACCGAAGTCGAAAACCCCGCCAAAGGCCTCTATACCCATGCTTATCTGCTGCTGCGCGATGATGGCAATGTCTTGTTCTACAACACGAGCCACATCGATGAAATCGAACGCATGGCTGCGCTTGGGGGCGTGGCCCGCCAGTACCTCAGCCATCGCGACGAATTGGGCGACAGTCTGAACACCGTGGCGCAGCGCTTCGGCGCAGAACTGGGCGGGCATGTCCGCGAACTGGAGGAATTCTCAAGGTTCCGCCGTCCGACCATTCTTTTCGAGCGGCGCGAAACGCACCTGGGCAACATCGAGGTCATCCCGACTCCCGGACACAGCCCCGGAAGCACCTGCTTCTACGTGCGTTCGCCTCATGGCAGGCGTTATCTGTTCACCGGGGATACCTTGTGGTTCAGCGGGAACAGAGTGCTTGAGGCGGCTTTCCTCAGCAACAGCGATCTTGATGCCTATGTGAAGAGCCTGGAAACGCTGCGGACGCTGGAGCCCGACTTCGTGATTTCCAGTGCCACAGGAGGACACGGCGGATACGACGACATTGCGCCGGGCGGGTGGGCGGCCCTTGTCGATCATGCGCTGGAGCGCTTGACGGCCAGGCAGAGCAACATTGGCGCCTGAGAGCCCTACCAATTAATGGTCGTACTGGCTTCTAGGGGGTAGTAAGTGGTAGTGAAGTCGGCGCTCGCACGAGCTGGAACGTAAATTGATCTATATTTATATATAAATAGTTATTGTGATGTATAAAACTAGATCGGAAAACAAGAAGACAGCTTATTTGATATAGCTTTATATATTGAAAATTACTTTCGATATAGTTTAATATATCAACTATGAGCTATAGTCTGGAATCCTTCGCTGAGCGTCTGCGCGACGCACGCACCGCTAAAAATCTGAGTCAACGCGAACTCAGTAAATTGGCTGGCGTGCCGCAATCGCACATTTCCAAGATCGAAGGCAATCAGGTGGATCTGCGACTTTCTAGTTTGATCGCCATGGCCAACGCCTTGGACTTGGAAGTAGCGCTTGTGCCACGCAAAGCCATGCCCGCCATCCAGTCGATCGCGCGGCAAGCCGCCCGCACCACGCCACCGCCCTCTGACGCCAAACCCGCCTACACGCTGGATGAGGACGACGCGTAATGGCAGACGACGTTTCCACCCTGACCGTCCGGCTCTACGACGAGGCCATCGGCACCCTTACTCACGTCGGCGGTGAACGCTCGCTATTCGCGTTCAACGAAGCCTATATCAATGCCCCGGACAGACCGACCCTGAGCCTGAGCTTCAAGGATACCTTGGGCCAATTGCTCACGGACTTCAAGCCTTATCGCATCAAGCTCATGCCCTTCTTTTCCAACCTGCTGCCGGAAGGGCATTTGCGTAAGTATCTGGCCAAGGCCGCCTTGCCGCGCAAGCTGGTCATGGACACCACTCAGGAAACCGTTGCGCTGTTCATGCAACGCTGGGCAGGTGAAAAAAACCACCTGCCCATGGATAAGGACGTGAGGTTGGCCATCGACAAGCACCTTCAAACGCTGCCCATCATGAGCGCATAACAAAAATCTTTTTGGTTTTATATGCAGGACACGTCAAAACGCTCCTGCGCCATAATCGGCGAGCAGGGGCGTCTGGTGCGTGCCTTAATGAACGGCGCTGCTGGCGCTGCGTCGGCCTTATTTCCTGTCGGTCAGAAACTGGCCGTCGGGGCCTTGCACGTTCTTCTGGCGGCGCGTGTCGCCGTCCAGGCCTCCGTCTACCGCCCACTCGGCAAAACGGGTAGGCCCCGGTTCGAACTCGCGTGGCACCCAGTCTTTGTCGAGCTGGTCTTCGTCGGCATAGTATTCGATCAGGCCCCCGGCCGGATTCTGAAAATACCAGAAGTAAGCCGAGGATATCGGATGCCGGCCCGGACCAAGCTGGGTTTTCCAGCCGCAGCGGTCGATGTGCAGGCCGCCGCCGAATACTTCGTGAATGTCGCGTACTGCGAAAGCCACGTGATTCAAGCCCACTTTTTTATCGGGGGTTTGCAGCAGGAACAGGTCGTGGTGGCCGCCATCTTCGTCGCAGCGCAGGAAGACACCCCGGCCCGGATAGCGGTCGGAAGGCGCAAAGCCAAGCTTCTGCACGTAGAAGTCTTCCATCTCTTGCAGGTTCTTCACGAAGAACACTACATGGCCCACTTCGATGGGGTGAGCCCGTTCGTAGATGGGGCTGCGCGCGTTGCGGCGGGGTTTTTCGTTCCAGGTATTCATCTGACCACAATCGATGGTGATCTCTTTTTTGCGATTGACCTGGAACCCTAGCAGCATGCCGCTGGGATCGATGCACGACACGCGCTCGCCGGTATTCTGGTAGCCCGGCACGTCGGCCACGCGCTGGGCGATGCGCTTGAGCACGTCGTCGTCGGACACGCCCCACACCACCTCGCGCAGGGTTGGGCCTTCTTCGATGGCGGGCGGATAATCGCGCGCATCGGTCTTGACCAGATTGATCAGGCAACCGTTTAGCGTCGAGAACACGAGCTTGTCGGGCCGCTCGGAAACAAGCTCGAGCCCCCAGTCATCAAAGAACCGCTTGCACGTGTCGAAGTCATCGGCGCCGTAGGTGATTTCGTCTATACCCATGATGTCCATGATTGCTCCTTAGTTGGCCCACGGAAGAGGCTGCTCGTTGAGCCCCCAGTAGACAGCCTTCTGTTCCATGTATTGCAGTATTCCGTCGCGCCCTTTCTCGCGGCCCAGGCCGCTGTCGCGCCAGCCTCCGAAAGGCGTGGAAATGGAAAACTGCTTGTAAGTGTTGATCCAGACGTTACCGGCCTTCAGCACCTTGGCCAGGCGCCAGGCAGCTTTGTAGTCGCGTGTCCATATGCCGGCGGCCAGCGCGTAGACGCTGTCGTTGGCCTGGACAATAAGGTCGTCAATATTGTCGAAAGGCATGGCTACCAGCACCGGCCCGAAGATTTCTTCCTGGCAGATGGTGTCGGTATTTGTAAGCCCATCGATGATGGTGGGCCGGTAAAAATAGCCTTTATCGTACAACTGGCCTTGCGGGCGTTCGCCGCCGGTAAGAATTCGTCCACCTTCTTTGACGCCGATTTCAACATAACGTTCAATCGAGGCGCGGTGCCCTTCGCTGATCAAAGGCCCCATTTGGGTGGATTCATCAGACGGATCGCCCACGCGTAAGCGCTCTGCGCCCTCTACCAGCCGCTTCATGAAGCTGTCGTACAGCGGCCGGGCCACGAACAGGCGCGATCCTGCAATGCACGATTCTCCGCTGGAACTGAAGATACCGTACAGCACGCCGTTGACGGCGTGGTCGATGTCGGCGTCTTCAAGCACGATGGTGGGCGATTTACCGCCCAGCTCAAGCGCCACCGACATGAACTTGTCGGCTGCAATGCCCGCGATGTGCCGGCCCACCGAGGTGCCGCCGGTGAACGATACACGACGCACCAGGGGATGGCGGGTGATCAGGTCGCCGATGACCGAACCTTTGCCCGGCACGACGCTGACCAGGCCCTTGGGCAGGCCGGCGCGATCGCAAATACGGGCCAGCTCTAGCGCCAGCAAAGGCGTGATCTCGGCCGGTTTCACCACTACGGCGTTGCCCGCCGCCAGGGCGGGCGCCATCTTCTGGGCTTCACTGGCAACAGGAGAGTTCCAGGGCGTGATCGCGGCCACGACGCCCATGGGCTCGAAAAGGCTCATGGTCAGATAATCGCCGCGCGACGGGGTAATGGTTTCTTCGAGCGTCTCGCAGGCCGAGGCGAAAAACTGAAAGGTGCTTGCGGCACTGGCGACCAGGGCGCGCGTCTCGGTAATAGGCTTGCCGTTGTCCAGGCGCTGCAACTGCGCCAGGCGCTCGGCGTCGTCGCGAATAAGCTGGGCGATGCGATACAGCACGGCGGCGCGCTCGTGCGGCTTGCGCTGGGGCCAGCCGCTTTGCTCAAACGCCTTTTGCGCGCCCTGAATCGCCTCTTCGACGTCTTCGGGGCTGGCCGCGTGCAAGACACCCACCACTTCGCCAGTGGCGGGATACAGGCTTTGATACTGCGGGCCGTTGCCTCGGCGCCATTCGCCGGCGATGCAGATATCAAGAATGTCTGTGTTGCTCATGTGTTTCCTTTTAATGCGGTATCCGCGCACCAGGCGGCAAGCGCAATAAGAAAGTTCGTCAGACCGTTAGCGGCGATACCAGGTTGCGCAGGGCGCGCACCACGCTGTATACGGTCAGGGCTGAGGTTTTCGGGTTTCCGGGCAAGGGCCTGCCGGTCATGGTCACGGCCATGGTTCCGAACGCGCCCTCTGCTTCGTAGTAGTGGATGTTCTGGTCAACCGACGGGTCGGCATACAGCTTGACCCGTGTTTGATCCAAGCCGACCCCGGCAAAAGACAGGGTCGCGGCAACGTTGGCGTTTTTGGGATACTGCCTGGCGGCCTCTCGTGCCGAGCCCTCAAAAAACAGTGCTGTTTCCTTGAGGTTGCGTAGATCAAGTTTGTCTTCGGCGGGCGAACCCAGCCACCCCAGGGGCGGTTTGCGTCCCACATAGGTAACCGAATCAAGCCCCGCCGCGCGCGCGGCCGCTAAAGCATCAATGCCGCCGATGGCCCCCGAAAGTAAATGCACCTGGACACCGCCCTGCCGCGCGGCATCTTCAAGCTGTTCGGCCATGCCCGGCGCCGACAAGGCGCCGATGGACACCACCATGCAGGGCACGCCCCGCCGCAAGGCCGGCAGCACGTGTGCCGCCAGGGCGCCATGCCCCGCGCATTCGACCATGAGGTCGGGCAGATCATCGCTCAGGCCGGACTCGACTTGAGGCTTGAGGCCCGGCGCGTGATCGGCAAACCACTGGCGCACAGCATCTTCTTTACCCGGCGAGACAATGACCTGCGCAATGCGCAAGGCCTCGTCGTTCTTTGTGAGGTCAATGACCGCTTTTCCGATGGCCCCAAAACCCACCAGGGCGATACGTTTAGGCGTAGTCGGCATCAAGACCCGGCTCCCACGGCTTCAGGCTCACTGACCGGAGGGCCCGCGAAGGCGGTCTTGAACTTGCCGATGGAAAGCATGTCGACCTCTATCATGAAAGGCCCTGTCTGAGCCTGGGCCTCTTGCAAGGCGGCGCTCATGCGGCTTAGATCGCTGACGCGTACGTGCGGCAGACCGATGGACGCCGACAAGGCAGCATAATCAGGAGTATGCAGATCGACGTAATGACGGCGTCCGCCATAGGCCGCATCCTGGATGTTCTTGATGACGCCATATCCCTTGTCGTTCATCAAGATGATGACCATGTCGGCTTCTTCCTGGACCGCCGTGGCCAGTTCGCCCAGGTTCAGTATGAAGCCGCCGTCGCCGGCAAGCGTATAGGTTTTCTTGCCCGAATGGGTCTGGGCGGCGCCGATGGCCGCCCCGATGCCCATGGCCAAGCCCTGTCCGATGCCGCCACCCAGCGCGTGCACGCCGGCCTTGGGGTCGAACAGGTAAAGAAAGCGATTGCCCCAGGTGCTGTTGGACACGGTAACGTCGCGCACCCAGTTGAAGTTGCTGCCGGCGGCCTTTTGCAAAGCATCGACCAGCGCGGCGTAAGGCCCCAGGCCATCGACCAGCCCTGCGACGGCCGCCTTGCGCGCGGCAGCCAGGTCATCCAGAAAAGCGGGATCGGTCTTGAGGCGTCCTTCGAGCCGATCAGCCAGGCCGTGCAGCACCAGCGCGGCGTCGCCCTGCACGAAGTCATCGCTTTCGTAGCAACGTCCCTCGGCGGCCGGGTCGACGTCGGTTCGATAAAGGGGCGATGGCAATTTAAGTTCGTATTTGAGCGTTTCATTACCGCGCAGGCGGGAGCCCACCACCAGCATGGCGTCGCAGGTCTGGTAAAACGCTTCGACCGGAGCGTGCAAATTGAAGGCGCCCAAGGTCTGCGGATGAACTTCGGGCACGATTCCCCGGCCCTGTGTACTGGTCACGATGCCAAAGCCCAGTTGCATCAGACGCTCAACCGCCGCGCTGGCGCCTCGGGCGCCACCGCCCAGCCACAGCAGCGGCCGCTTGGTGTCGGCCAGTTTGTCGGCAAGGCGGTCAAGTGCTTGAACACTGGGCTGGAACACGGGAACCTGAAGCGGCTTGAGGTTCTCGGGCATTGGAATCAGCGCCTGCTGGATGTCAATGGGAATCTCGACGCTTACCGGCCCGGCAGGCGCGGTCAGCGCCGCTTGCACCGCCTGCTTCACAGTGGCCAGTGCAGTCTCGGCGTCGCGCACGCGGAATGCCGCCTTGGACACGGCATGCAGCATCGTAAGCTGGTCAGGCGCTTCATGGATGTACGAGAAGCCCCGGTCGAGATACTGGGTTTCGATCTGGCCGGTGATATGCAATAGCGGCGTGCCTGCCGTCAAGGCTTCGACCATGGCGCCGGCGGCATTGCCCGCCGCCGTGCCGGTGCTTGTCAGGCAGACGCCCAGCTCACCTGTGCTGCGCGCATAGGCATCGGCCATGTTGGCGCCGCCCGCCTCGCCGCGCGAAGGGATGAAACGCACCACCCCACGTTCACCGAAGGCATCGAGGATGGGCATGTTGTGAATTGAAATTACACCGAATGCGGTTTTGACTCCGCACTCTTCCAGGAAGGCGGCAACGGCCGCCCCCACCGTAACGAGTTTATTGCTAGACATGACGGGCTACTCCTCCGGAAACATCAATATGGCTTCCGGTCGTGTAGGACGACAACGGAGTAGCCAGAAAAATAATGGCGCGTGCGGCTTCGTCGGGTCGACCCAGCCGTCCGAGTTGAATGTTCTTGCGTTCGGCCAGCGCCTGCGACCATTGCTCCCAGGTCTGGGAACTGTCTGCTCGCTCTTCGTAGCGGCGACGCCATTGGCCGGAGTCGACCAAGCCCAGCAAAATCCCATTGACGCGCACGCCCTTGGGGCTGAATTCTGTGGCCAATGAACGCACCAGGTTCATGACGCCGGCCCGGGCCGCCGAAGTGGCGACCATATGTGGTTCGGGCTGCGCCGCCAGCAGCGAATTGACACATACGATGGCGGCGTCTTTGTTTTGTTCCAACTGGGGTAAAAATGCGCGGGTTGGATGAATGACAGAAAAGAACTTCAGCTTAAGCTCGTTCTCCCAACCGGCGTCATCAGTTTCTGCAAACGTGGACACACGCCCTTGCCCCGCATTGTTGATCAGCATGGCGGCGTCGCCCAGTTCGTCTTGCACGGCCTGGGCGAAATGCGCCACTTGCCCTGATTGCAGCACGTCGCAAGTGCGCGCCAAGATACGGCGGCTTGGGAATTCTCTTCCGAGCAAAGCACCGACTTCATCCAGGCGCTGGCGATCTCGTCCGCACAGGGCGACGTCGGCGCCGAACTCGAGCAGCAGCTTGACGGTCGCCAGGCCAATGCCCGACGTGCCGCCTGTCACCACCGCCACTTTTCCTTGAAGGTCTATCATTGTTTCCTCTCGTTCTGAATCGTCGATACGTCGGTGCCGGGCACGATGTGGTCCAGCAACTGCGACAATTCCAGCGCCGCGCCGCATGCCGCGGCCGATAATTCGTCCAGGTCGAGTTTTTCGATGTGGGCGCTGGGCAGAGTGACGCCGATCGCGCTGATCACCGCCCCTGCACGCCCAAGGACCGGCACGGCCAGCGTCGCGATGGACTCTTCGTAATAGCCCGGCTCAAACAGATAATCGCGCTCTTTGTCGGCCTGAATCTGCTTGAACAGATCGGCCACCGTGGCAGGGGTTTTATCCGTGGCCCGATGCAGTTGTTCTTCCGGGTACAGGTCGTGCAATTGGCTGTAGCTTAGATCGCGCAGCAGCACGCGGCCGAAAAGGGTCGAATGCGCGGGCAGGCGGGTGCCCACGTAAACCATGTTGGCAAAAGGGGACGGCACGGCCGAGCGCCCCACGTAAACGATGGAACGACCGTCGCGCACCACCAGGTTGCATGAATAGCCCACCTTGTCGCGCAGCCGATCAAGTATGGGACGCCCCAATTCGGTCAGGTCTTTGGACGCGAGGCACTCGAAACCCAGGCGCAGCACCCCCAGCCCCAGGCTGTAATCTCGTCCGCCGGCGTCGCGCTCGACAAAGCCCAGCGACTCAAGCGTGGACAACAGCCGGAATACGGTGGAACGCGGAATATCAAGGCGTCGCGCCAATTCTGGCGCCGACAGCACGGAGTCGTTGCGATTGAATTCTCCGAGTATGCGCAGGCCCCGTTCCAGGCCCGGCACGATGTATTTTTCGGCCGCTCCCATTTTCAGTACTTCGCTCATGTTGTCTTTCCTGGCGCGTCGAATGTCGCCAACGCGTCGAGTATTATTGTTGCCACTTCGGCGGGCCGCTCGACATAGCAGGCATGCCCGGCGCCCGGAATCAGCGCAAAGGCAAAGCCATGCCGTTGCGCATACCCGGCCGACTGTTCGGGTGTCGTGACGATATCGTGCTCGCCGCAATACACCAATGTTCTGTCCGCCGGCGGCGCGTAACGATCGATGTCGTCGCCGCATAGCAGTTCAACCGCCTGGGCGTAGCCCCGGGGATGCAGCCGCAAAGCGTTGCGGCGCACCGTTTCACGCTCCGCCTCGCCGGCCTGGGCGGTAAGCAGGCGATCGGGCAGCTTGCCCGCCATGCCTTCGATGCCCAGTTCTTTCAGCGCGGCCAAGCGCCTGCCGCGTACCTGGGCGGCCTGGGCGGCGCGGGCGCCCTGGTAGCCCAGCGCGGGGCTCATCAGCACGAAACCCGCGGCTCGATGAGCAGCCAGGCCGCTATATGCGGACGCCATCAAGGCGCCCAGGGAATGGCCCACCAGCAGGCACCGTTCGATGTCAAGGGCCTCGAGCAGCGCATGGATGCGGGCCGCGTATTCCGGCGCGGTCGGCGCCGGCTCGGCCAGCGCCGTCGAAACCCCATAGCCTGGGGCGTCCCACGCAATGACGCGCGCATGCCCGCCCAGCGCTGCGGCGCACTCAGACCAGGAACCCGAGCCCGAGCTGATGCCGTGAAGCAGCACGATGGCGTGCGGCCCCGAGCCACGCTCCCGGTAGCCCAGCACTCCGTCCGGGGTGTGGACGGTGCGCTCGGTGAAGTCGGAAGCGGCGGGATCGGAACCCGGCGCGAGACGTTGCATAGTGCCGCCGGCCATGTCTTAACGCTTGATCTTGGCCAAAGGATGCTCGGGCGGATATGTTGGGATTTCGGGCTTCTTGGCGCCCAGCATCACACACATGATCGCGTCTTCGTCGGTAAGGTTGGTCGAGCCCCGATACACGCCGGGCGGAATCGACACCAGGTCGCGCTCGGTCATGACGGTTTCGTAGCGCTCGCCGTCTTTTTCGAGGAAAAGCATAAGCTTGCCGCGAATCAGAAAGAACACCTCTTCGACATCGTAGTGGATATGCATGGGCGCTTCGCCGCGCCCGGGAATCACCATCGTCGAGAACGTGAAATGCTCGGAAGGCACCGTGTTGTTGTCGCTGGAGACGCCGGTGGCGCCGGTTCCGATGTAGCGCATCTGGGCGCGACGATATTTGGGATCGAAATCGGCCTGGAATTTCAGGGCGTCCCAGTCGTACTGGCGAGTGGAATAACGCGCGATGCGGCCTTCCATCCACTTTTCAAAGCTTTCGCCTTCGGCTTGATCCCAGCTTCGCTTTTGTTCGGCCACTGCTTGTTCGCTCATAGCTATCACCTTTATATCAATGCATGACAAAGCCGCCATTGACGGCCAACACTTGGCCGGTCACGAATCGCGACAGACCGGACAATAAAAACACGACGGCGCCGCTGACGTCGTCGGGCAACTGCGCGCGTTGCAGCGCGCGCTGGTTTTCGTAAAGATCGTGGCGCTCGCGCGGAACGTACGCGGTGGCTTCGACCAGGGTCAGGCCCGGCGCGACCGCATTGACGGTAACGCCGTCGGCGCCCAGTTCACGCGCCATCGAGCGGGTCATGGACATGATGGCGCCCTTGCTGGCGACATAGGCCAGCAGGTTGGGAGCGCCCCACATCGGCGTGTCGGAGGCCAGGTTGACGATGCTTGCGTCTTGCGATTTTCGCAGGGCGGGCAGGCAGGCCCGCGACATAAGCCAGGTGCCGCGCACATTGATGCGCATCACGTCGTCCCAGACATCGACGTCGATCTGCTCTAGATTCTTGCCGCCTGAATGCGTCATGGCGGCGTTGTTGACCAGGCCGTCCAGGCCGCCAAGCGCCTCGGCCGCAACGGTCGCACAGCGCTCGATGGCGGCGGGGTCGTTCAGGTCGAGCGCGACCGCATGCGCCTCGTGGCCCTGCTCGCGCAATTGGCGCGCGGCCTGCTCGGCCTGCTCGGCCAGGATGTCGGCCAGTACGACCGAGCCGCCGCCCTGGACGATGCTGCGGGCGAACTCGAGGCCCAGCCCGCGCGCCGCGCCGGTTACCAGCACCTTTCTTCCGCGCAGCAGGCCTTGTGTTTCGGGACTTCGGGTATTGCTCATGCTTTCCCGCCTTAGACTGTTGTGACCGAGGCTTTGGGGATGTAGTGCAGGCAACGCCGTTCGAACCACACCACGGCGGCATATGCCACGATCCCGATGACGGTCAGGCCGATGATGGCCACGAACACGCCGGCGGTGTTGCCCTGCCCTTCGGCGTCGACCAGCAGGAAGCCCAGGCCCTTGTTGCCGCCGACCAGTTCACCCACTGTTACGCCGATTACGGCCAGGGTGGCGCCGATGCGCAGGCCCGAAAACAGCGAGGGCAAGGCCGAGGGAAACTCGACCAGGCGAAAGATCTGCCAACGGCTGGCATTTAGCGTGCGCACCAGATTGACCATGTCGGGGTCGACGGTGCGGATGGCCGACAGCACATTGACCATGATCGGGAAGAAGACGATCAGCAGCGCCACCAGAATCTTGGGATAGATGGTATAGCCCAGCCACATCACGAACAGGGGCGCGAAAGCCACCTTGGGCGCGATCTGCAAGGCCAGGATATAGGGCGAGAACACTGATTCGGTGGTGGGCGACAGGCCCAGCACCACACCGACGAACAGGCCCAGCAAGGCGCCCAGTATGAAACCCAGCACGACTTCGAGCGCGGTATAGCCAAAATGCTCGAGAAAGTTGCCCGTTTGCCACATATGCACCGACTCTTGCATGACGGTGGTGAACTTGGGCAGAATGAACTCGGGCATGCCCAGCCAGCCCGGCAGCCATTGCCAGGCGGCCAGGAAGATGATCAGGACGCTGATGCTGCCCCCGGCGGTCACTGTATGGCGTTTAGACAATTTGAACCCTCCGGCGCCGGTCGGCGATGCATTTTCTCGGGTCTGGCCGGCCGGGGCCGAAGCCCCGGCCGACACGCTGGCGGTTAGCGTGTTCGAATCCGAACTCATTGCGTATCCTCGATGAATTGATTCGTGTACAGGTCATCAAGCGGAGCAGCCTTGCTTACAATGCCCTGCGCCACGTAGAAATCTTGCACGGACGCCAGTCGTTCTGGGTCCATCTTGCCCGGCACTTCCTGGCCGGCGTACACATATTTGTTGTACAGGCGGAAAACCTCGCGCATTTCGTCCTCGCGGCCCTTGTGCGCGGGAACGGCTTCTATATAGGCCTCGAGCGCCGCTTCGGGGTCTTTCATGATCAGCACCATGCCCTTGAGCGTGGCGCGCACGATGCGCTGGATGAGCTCGGGGTTGTTCTTGATGAGATCGTCCGAGGCGATCATGGCCTGGGCCATGCTGTTGAAGCCCTTGGCCGGATCCATCAGGTGTACCTTGCCCCCGTTTTGGCGCACGGTGGCGACCCAGTCGGGCACGGCGGCCATGACATCGGCCTTGTTCGAGGCGAACAACTGCCATACGCCGGCGGGGCCCGCGGCCTGGATCTCGGCGTCGTCGCGCGTCAGGCCAACCTTTTGCATGGTGCCCAGCAACGAATAATAGGTGGTGTCGGTGTAGGCCATGGTGGTGATGGTCTTGCCCTTGAGCTGCTCGGGCTCGTCGATGGGCTTGTCTTCATGCGAGGCGATCAGGGTCAGCCCGCCCGCGCCCATCAGGGCGACAGCCTTGACGGGGATGCCGTTGGCGCGAACGATGATGGGCGTATCGCCGATGGCGCCGCCAATGGGAGCGTTGCCCGCGCCAACCTGCTTGGCCACGTCGACCCCGCCCTTGCCGGTAACGAACTGAACCTTCAGGCCCTCGTCTTCGAAGTAGCCTTGTTGCTCGGCGATGAGCCAGGGCGCAAAAGCGGGCAGGTTTTTGGGGGCCGGCAGCAAGTAGGTGATTTCTTCTAGCTTGTCGGCCGCCAGGGCGGGGGCCGCAGCCATCGAGACACATGCTCCGAGCATGGCGGCGATAAGTAGTTTCTTCATTATGTTCTCCTGAGTCTGGTGTTTTTTATGTGGTGGAATTGCCGTGAGGCTGGTACGACGGTACTTCGCGCATACGGGTTGGAATCAATGCACTGCGGCGTCTTCTTCCTTGCCGATTTTCAGTAGATCCATCAGTCGCCCCTGCAGGGGACCGATCTCGGGAAGCTTGCGTCGCTGCAGCGGGTTGTCGCGCAACGGCAGATCGACGGTGATTTCTTCGATGATGGAGCCCGGCCTTTCGCTCATGACCAGCAGCCGGTCGGACAAGGCGATGGCCTCGACCAGGTCGTGGGTGATGAACAGGGCGGTTTTGCCGTTTTCGGCCAGCGTCTGGGCCAGATCTTGCTGGAGGATCATTTTGGTCTGGGCGTCGAGCGCCGAAAAAGGCTCATCAAGCAGCATCACCTGCGGATCGACCGCCAGCGTGCGCGCCAACGCCGCGCGCTGGCGCATGCCGCCCGACAGCTGATGAGGGTAGTTTTTTTCGTAGCCCTTGAGATGGCATTTGCGCAGCAGCTCGTGAGAGATTTTGAGCCGCTCCGCCTTTGACACGCCCGCGATCTCAAGCCCCAGCGCCACGTTGTCTTCGATGGTGCGCCATTGCATGAGCAGATCTTTTTGCAGCATGAAGGCCACTTCGCGCACGGGCTTGGTGACCCGCTTGCCCGCCAGATAGACTTCGCCCGAGGTGGGGGAATACAGGCCGGAACCCATATTGAGCAAGGTGCTTTTGCCACAACCCGACGGGCCGATGATGGACACGACCTCGCCCTTGGCGATGGACAGCGAAATATCGGTGACGGCGGCGCGCAGTTCGCCGGTCTTGGGATCGGGGAAGGATTTGCCGACGTTTCTGAATTCGATTTCAACCATGAGGAACCGCTCCTTGGTTATGGGTGACGGGGCATCGTGCCAAGCCCCATCTGTTTTATATATGAACTAGCGTTTTGTTTGTTAAACAAACTTTAATTCCGTCCCCACTCATGTTGTATTAGGGATTTCCCTTTATTATTTGATTTATGGAGCGAAATACAGGGTTTCTACCAATAGTTCGACGGGTAGCTGTAGCCATAAACTTTTAATTAATAAAACGCTGTTTAATATATGGAACAAGTTGTGGTTTCATAAGGGTACGCCAAAGCATCGCAGAACGTATAGAAAACGGAGGTCAATAGAAATGTCCAATCTTTATCTGGTACCCCATCAGGCCCGCAAGCGGGAACCCACCGCTTACGAAAATCTGCTGGGCGATTCGCTGGAACGCGCTTACAGCTCCGACATAGACGAGCTCGAAGGCTTGGTCGTCTACCTGAACGACCACGGTCCCCAGCCCCAAGCGCCATCCCATCTCTGGACGGCCGACATGCTCGCTGCCGAACTCAAGCGCCTGGGCGACGACTGAACCCTCAAGGAAAGCCACCATGACCACAAACCCCACCGACGTCGAATTAGAAAAAGTCCTGGCCAACGGCATACAAAACCGCTGGTACGCCATCTGCCCCTCTTCCTTCGTGGGCCAAACCCCGGTGTCCCTGCGCCGCCTCGGCCACAAGATCGTGCTGTGGCGCGACACCGACGGCACGCCCTACGCCCTCGAAGACCATTGCCCCCATCGCGGCGCACCGCTTTCGGCCGGCGTTCCACTGGGCAACCGCATCGCCTGCGGCTACCACGGCGTAGAGGTAAGCTGTAACGGCACCGTCATCTCGGTTCCCGGAAACCCCGGCTGCAAGCTCGAAGGCTCGCGCCCGACGCTGTCGTTTCACGTCCAGGACGCCCACGGCGCCCTCTTTCTGTATAACTCTCCGCGCAATGTCGACCAGCCGCCGCCGCTGACGCTGCCCGAAGAGCTAAGCTCCGACGAGTACGAAAAATTCCTGTGCTATCTCGAGTGGGATTGCGACTACCGCTATGTGCTGGACAACGTCATGGACCCCATGCACGGCACCTTCTTGCACAAGCAGTCGCACAGCATGGCGGCCGGAGCCCGTGCGGCCAAGTTCGAACTCAAGGACACCGAGCACGGTTTCTCATTCGAAAAAGCCGAGCAGCGCGACGTCAACTTCGACTGGACCGAGTTCGCCGACACCGGCATACACTGGGTACGCCTGGACATCCCCTACCCCAAAAGCGGCGGCCCCGGCGGCAGCTTCGGCATTGCGGCCTTTGCCACGCCCATGTACGACAACAAGGCGGCTGTGTTCTTCTGGCGCAACCGCAAGGTGTCGGGATGGCAGCGCGACTCGTGGCGCTTTCTGTACAAGAACCGCCTCGAAGCCCGTCATTGGGATGTGGTCGAGCAAGATCGCGTCATCCTCGAAGTCATGGAACTCGACGCCAACAAGCGCGAGCACCTGTACCAGCACGACGTCGCGGTAACCCGCTTGCGCCGCATGATGCGCCAGCTTGCCATAGAGCAGCTCACCGGCAACAACTGACACGCACAACCAGACGCCCGCCCGGCGGGCGGTGGCGTGCCGCCCTTCGGCGCCCGGGGCCGCCGCATCCTTGAACGCATGCGTTCCGGCGGCTCGACTATGACGCCGCCGGCCAATGCAGTATCATCCGGGCCTGTATGTCCAGGCCGCACACCCAAGGTCTGTCGAGACCCGGCGCAGGCAGCCTGCCGCCCTTTTGCAATCTCGACAGGCTCGCGTGTCGGCATTGAATAAAGGTCTGTTCATGTCCAGCAAAGACTCCGCCAAATACTCAGTGCCCGGCCTCGAAAGAGGCTTGAGGATACTAAGCGAGTTCACGCGCGAAAGCCCCGTATTGACCGCTCCCGAGCTTGCGCGCCGCCTCGACGTGCCGCGCACCACGATATTTCGCTTGCTGGTCACCCTCGAATCGCTCGGCTTCGTCGAACGGGCCGTCAACGGCCGCGAATACCAATTGGGCACGGCCGTGCTCAAGCTGGGGTTCGAATACCTGGCCTCGCTCACGCTTACCGAACTGGGCGGCCCCATCCTCGAGCGGCTTCGCGATGAACTGGACTATTCGGCGAACCTGGTCGTGCGCGACGGCCGCGACATCGTCTACGTGCAAAAAGCCGCGGCCGGCTCCATATTCACCAGTTCGGTGCACATTGGCACCCGGCTTCCCGCCCACGCCACCGTGTTGGGCCGCGTCCTGCTCAGCCACCACGGTTTCGAGGCGCTGCGCGCGCTCTACCCCGAAGATTCGCTACGGCCCTACGGGCCCAATACGCCGCCCACGCTCGAGGCGCTGTACGGTTTTTTGCAAGAAGACAAAAAACGCGGCCACATCATCGCCGAAGGTTTTTTCGAGCCCAATATCTCCACCGTCGCCGCGCCGGTGTTCAGCCAAGACGGCCTGGTGGCGGCGGCGCTGGGCGTCACCGTGCCCGAAGGAAAAATCCCCCAGACACAGCGGCAAGCCTTGGTGGACAATGTCGTGGCCGCCGCCGCCCACCTATCTGAATGCCTGGGCGGCGCTTCAGCCTCCCGCCACGCGGGTTAACTCGCGGGCCGCCCGCAATACGCTGTGCTGCATACGCTCTTGCAACCACGGGTCGGCATCGAACAAGGGCTGCGGCGCCACGACGCTTAGCGCAGCAGTGGGCCGGCCGCCCGGCCCACTGACCGCCGCCGCGCAAGCATTGATGCCCGCCTCGTAGCCCGAAAAACTCCAGGCGCATCCGCGGCGCCCGTCCTCTTCGAGCTGGCCGGCGAAGCCAGCAAAATTCATCCGCGCATCGGGGTTGCCGCCGGCGGCCCCCGGGGCCTGGGCGGCGACCCTGCCGCCATCCTCGTGGCCGCCCCCGCCTGGGGACGACTCTTCTTGCCAGGCCGCCCAAAGGCGCTTGAGCTCATCGCCGGGCAGCATGGCCAGCATGGCCCGTCCCGGCGCCGTCAGGAACGCCGGCACCCTGCTGCCGACACGGATATGGCTGACCAAGCCGCCCTCGGGCATTTCCCGGTGCACATAAACGACGTAATACCCTTCAAGAACCACCATGTACGCCGATACCGCCAAGTCGCCGGAAAGCTGCTCGACCGCGCGCCGCCCCGCATCCAGTTGGCCCACCGAGCCCAAGGCCGAAGCCGACAGCGTCAACAAACCCATGCCGACGCGATGCCCCCCCTGGGGCAGGCGCTCGATCAGGCCCTCGTGCTCCAAGGTGGCCAGCAGGCGCATCACGGTAACCCGATTGACGTCGATCGACCGGCCCACCTCGCTAAGGTTGGTGGTGTTGCCGCCTTCAGCGATATATCGCAACAAGCGCATGCCCCGGATGACCGGGCTCACCAAGCCCTTCGAAGCATCGTGTTCGGCTGCGGAAGGATCGGCGTCGGTGGGTTGTGAAGGAGTTTTTGCGTTGGGCATTACGGCTTTATCGGTGCGTTCCAGGCGTCGTAATCGTACACCCAGTCGGCGTTGCCACCCTCTTTAAGCCAGGTATTGCCACGGGAAGCGATCTGGATGCGGCTGGTGCGCTCAAGGCGGGCATCCTGGTAAGCCGTCCAGGCTTGCTGCAGCGACTGGAATGCAGGCTCGGCGATGCAGCGCGCCAATACTATTGCATCTTCGACAGCTTGACCGGCGCCCTGGGCCATGAAAGGCATCATGGGATGTGCGGCGTCGCCCATCAATACCAGGTTGCCTTCGTGCCAGCGCGGCAACGGGTCGCGAATATATAAGGCCGATTTCAGCACCTCGGTGCAGGCATTGAGCCGTGCACGCGCGTCAATGTGAAAATCGGCATAGATATCTTGCAACTCGGCGACGTCTCCGGGTGCGGTCCAGGACTCGAGCGTCCATTCGGGCTGCGGCGTGGTGGCAAAGATGAAGATGTCTTTGCCTTGGTTAAGCGGAAACGAAACAATCTGAACCTCTGGCTGATTGCCCCACCATTTAGTGAAGCAATCAAGATCGACACAGCCCTGAAGCCGTTCTGCCGGCACGACCGCGCGATACGCAACCACCCCGGTGAACTGCGGCTGCTCGGGCCCCAGCATGGCGGTTCGTACCACTGAATGAATGCCGTCGGCTCCAATTAGCGCATCAACCGTTTCACTGCTGCCGTCGGCGAAATCCACATTCACCCGGCCGTCGGCCTGGTCAATACGCACCGCCTTCTTGCCCAGCTTGATGGATTCGGCAGGCACGGCGCGCTCAAGCGCGGTCAACAGATCGGCGCGATGCATCGTAAGCTGCGGCGCGCCGTATTTTTCTTCCGCTGCGCTGGACATCGCCAACCGCGAGGTCTCTTCGCCGGTATAGCCATCGCGACTGATACGAAACGCCGGCCGCGCCGCAGTATCACGCAAGGCCTCGCCCACACCCAGGCCATCCAGCGCCCGCACGGCGTTGGGGGTGAGGTTGATGTCTGCGCCGACACGCGCAAACTGCGGCGCCTGCTCGAAAACCACAACACGCTGCCCGAGCTTGCGCAAGGCGATCGCCGCGGCCAAGCCGCCTATGCCACCGCCACAAATGCCAATAAGAGGAGTGTTCATTGCCCTATTCCCTTGGTTTGTCTATTGTCTTACAAGTGCTATGTTCAATTATAAACGTTATGTTTATATTTGAACATAACAAATGAAGCAGGGTAAAGCAATATTCGAGATATCTTCCTACATCGTGAATTCGTTGCTAGTTTTCGTCAGAGCCGGCGCCGGACAAAACACTTCCGCGTGCCTGGCTTAATCTTGCCAAATACTCGGCATCGATATCCCCGGTCACATACTCGCCGTTGAAGCAGGACGACTCAAACCGGTGCATATCGGGATTCAGATCACGTATTGACTGCTCAAGATCTTCGAGCCGCTGATACACCAACCCGTCCGCTCCGATTTCTTGCGCAATTTGCTCAGTGCTGCGTCCCGTGGCAATTAGTTCGGTTTGGGTCGGCATGTCAATGCCATACACGTTCGGAAACCGCACCGGCGGCGCGGCCGAAGCAAAATACACCTTGTTGGCTCCTGCCTCGCGCGCCATGTCCACGATCTGCCGGCTTGTAGTGCCACGCACGATGGAATCGTCGACCAGCAAGACGTTCTTGCCGCGAAACTCCATATCAATGGCGCTGAGCTTTTGCCGCACCGACCTCTTGCGCACGGCTTGCCCGGGCATGATGAACGTGCGCCCCACGTAACGGTTCTTGATGAAGCCCTCGCGGTAGTTCAGGCCCAGATGCGCTGCCAGTTGCATGGCCGAGGGGCGCGAGGAATCGGGTATGGGCATGACTACGTCGATATCGCCCAGCCGCAGCGACTTGGCCACGTTGTTTGCCAGATACTCGCCCATGTTAAGGCGCGCGGAATATATCGATACCCCATCCATCAGGGAATCAGGCCGGGCGAAATAAACGTATTCGAATACACAGGGAGTAAAGCTGGTCGATTGTGCGCATTGCCTGCTGGAAACCTTGCCTTCGACATCGATCAGCACGGCCTCGCCAGGCTCGATATCGCGCACGAACGAGTACCCGCAGCCGGTCAGCGCCACCGACTCTGACGCCACCATCCAATCTGTTCCCTGCTCGGACTCGAGCTTTCCCAGACATAACGGCCGTATTCCATGCGGATCGCGAAACGCCACCATGCCGAAGCCGGATATCTGTGCGATGACCGCGTAAGCTCCGCGAGCGCGCTTGTGCACAGCCTCGACCGTCTCGAACACGGCGTTCTCATCCAGCGACACACCGTTGGCCGCTTGCTGAAGCTCATGCGCAAAAATGTTGAGCAAGACTTCGGAATCGGAATTGGTATTGATGTGGCGCCGATCGATGCGGAAGAGTTCTTCGCGCAGCTCGCGCCAGTTGGTCAGGTTGCCGTTATGGACGAAGGTGATTCCGAATGGCGCATTCACATAGAAGGGTTGCGCCTCATCGACGCTGTCACTGGAACCCGCTGTGGGGTAGCGCACCTGGCCCAACCCGCTGTTGCCTCCCAACGTGCGCATATTGCGGGTGCGAAACACGTCGCGCACCAAGCCATGCGCCTTGTACATGCTGAAAAGAAGGTCATGTTCAGTGGCTATGCCTGCTGCGTCCTGGCCTCGATGCTGCAATAGCAGCAAACTATCGTAAATGACCTGGTTGACGGGACTATGCCCGGCAACCCCAACGATTCCACACATTTTTAGCTTCCTAGTTAAAGCCTTGTTTAAACAATCAGTAAGGTAGCCAAGAGGCAAGTGAAGGCGGCAGTATTCGCTTGATTTGCTGGATGCCCTGCTCGGCTGCACCAGACAGACGCGCGTCACGCCACCACGGCTCTTGTGGCAGCTCGGTATAGCCGGCCAGCGCCACCAGCACCAGCACGATCAGCAAGCCCCGTAGAAAACCGAAGATGGCGCCCATGCCGTGGTCTGCGGGCGTAAGGCCGGTCTTATCGATAAGCGCGCCAAGCGTAACGTTGAGCAGCCCGACCAGAAGCAGCACCACAATGAATACCGCCGCATAGGCGGCGGCGGTACGTAGCAGATCGTTCTCGATGAAAACCGCAAGCCAGGTGGATACCCTTGGACCCCACCAGATGGCGGCCACGAATGCCGCCGCGTAAGCCACCAGGGAGAGCAATTCTTTGACGAAACCTCGCAGCAGGCCCAGGAGCGCGGACGCCCCCACAATGGCCAGCACGATGTAGTCGAAGCTTGTCACTGGGTGGCGATGAAACTGGTGGTGTAGTCAAGCGAGCGCAGACGGGTCTGGGCCGCCTGCGCGGCCTCGCGTGTCGAGAAAGGCCCCACCCGCAAGCGATAAGTGGTTTTACCGTCGGGATTGGCGGATTCCACATAAGCATTGGTGACACCCGCCGACACAAGGCTGTTTCGGCGCGCTTCGGCATCCTGGCGAGAAGAATACGCCGCAATCTGCACCACAAAATTACCCCGGGTGGCGGCAGCCGGCGGACTGTCGGGCTGGCGTCCCTCTAGCAGGGCAATGGCGACCGAACCATCATCAGTGCGATCGGCCGCCGCGCTTTTGGTCTCGGGAGGAGACGCGGGTTTGGAATCGGGCTCGGGTTTCGGCGCGGGTTCGGGCTTGGCTTCGGGCTTGGTTGGCGCCGCCGACTGATCGGTATCGCCGGAAGCCTGGACGGGACCATCGTCGGGGGCAACGGGCTCGGGCAATGGCAGTGCGGGGGTTTCGACATTGAATTGATCGTCGACCCCGGCTTGGCCCTCTGAAAGCGGTTCGTTGACAGCTATGGAAGGCTCTGGAATGGGCGGGATGGCCGGCACCACGATCGGCGTTTCAACCGGCTGGTCGGATTCCGACGTGATTAACTCGGGCACCACGATAACGGCCGCGACAACCAGCGCCAATGCGCCAATGAGGCGGCGCCGCGCCCGACCGCGCAAGTCGTCGGCATAAGCTACGCTTGGCGATGCCGAACGGCGCTTCGAGCTGGAAGCGCGATCTTTACTTGAATCAGCCTCTTTGCGAGAGAACAATCCCATTTGATAAAAACCCTTGGCCGCGGTCGCCGCACAGCGGCCACGGCAACATGATTAGACCGTGCGCCCGAGTTTCTGAAGTATGGGCCCAACCGTCGAGAACGAGCCGAACACAAGGATTCTATCATCCTCCGAGGCTTGCTCTTGCGCCTTTTCAAAGGCCTGAACCGGATTGTCAAAACTTGTCACGGTTATTGGCTCGATAGGGTTCGCCGGCAACACCTGGCGTACGATTTGGGCGATTTCCTCGCCCGTCGCGCCACGCGGCCCGTCAAGCGAAGCGCAGTACCAATGATCTACTTTGGGCGCCAGTTTGGCCAGCATCGTCTTGGCGTCTTTGTCCTTCAAGAGCCCTACCACCGCATGAGTATAGGGGTAATAAGCCATGCCGGTAAGGTTTTGCGCCAATGCCGCCGTGGCATGGGGATTGTGGGCCACGTCCAGCACGATGGCCGGCTTGCCGGGCAAGATCTGCATGCGTCCGGGCAGTGATACCTGCAGCAAGCCCAGCCTTACCGCCTGCTGCGGAACCACCAGCTTGTCTCGCAACGCCTCAAGCGCAGCCAGCGCCGCGCTGGCGTTGATAAGCTGGTTGGCGCCGCGCAAAGCGGGGTAAGCCATGCCGGTGCGCCGCTGCTCCCGGCCGCCGTAAGCCCATTGCTGTCGGTCACCCGAGTAGTTGAAATCTTGGCCGAAGCGCCATAAGTCGGCGCCTATCTGTTGCGCATACTGCGCCACCGACTCGGGCGGCACCGGGTCGGCACAAATTGCCGGGCGCCCCGGGCGGAATACATGTGCTTTTTCCAGTCCGATTTTTTCGCGCGTATCGCCCAGCCATTCGGTATGGTCAATATCAATGCTGGTAACGACCGAGCAATCGGCATCGACGATGTTCACGGCATCAAGGCGCCCGCCCAGGCCAACCTCGAGTACGACCACGTCGAGCCGGCCGGCGTCGAACACCAGCAGCGCCGCCAGCGTTGCAAATTCGAAATAGCTAAGGCTGATCTCGCCCCGTGCAGCTTCGATGCGTTCGAACTGCTCGATAATCTGCTCATCGCCGGCTGCGTCGCCATTGACGCGGATGCGCTCGTTGAAATGCACCAAGTGCGGCGAGGTGTACAGCCCCACCCGATATCCGGCCGACAGCAAAATGGCCTCAAGCATGGCACACGTGGAACCCTTGCCATTGGTGCCTGCCACCACGATCTTGACGTACGGCAGCTTGAAATCAAGACGCTGGGCGACTGCGCGTATACGGTCCAAGCCCATGTCAATCGCCTTGGGATGCAGGGTTTCAAGATGCGCGAGCCATTGGTCCAGGCTGCTGCGGTCGCCAAAGTATGAGGAAGCCATGATTAAAACAATGAGGTGGAACAAAGTCTTGACGGAACAAGACGGCAAAAAGCCGGCGTCCAGCATGCTTGTTGTCCGGCATGCAAACCAGACAGCATACTGCGGACGCCGGCCGTGAAGCTACAGCGCGTGAAGCGCTTTTACTTGCGCCGCACGGGCGGCAAATCGGTACATACGCCCTCGAAGGCCTCGGCAGCCATACCGATGGATTCGCCCAACGTGGGATGGGGATGGATGGTCTTGCCGATATCCACCGCGTCGGCGTTCATCTCGATGGCCAGGGCAACTTCACCGATCAGGTCGCCGGCATGGGTTCCTACGATACCACCTCCGACGATGCGATGCGTTTCAGCATCGAAGAGCAGCTTGGTAAAACCTTCGTCGCGGCCGTTGGCGATGGCGCGCCCCGAGGCCGCCCATGGGAACAGCCCTTTTTCGACCTTGATGCCCTGGGCTTTCGCCTCTTCCTCGGTAAGGCCCACCCAGGCCAGTTCGGGATCGGTGTAGGCCACCGATGGAATCACACGCGCATCGAAATGGCTTTTCTGCCCGGCTGCGGCTTCGGCTGCAACATGCCCTTCATGTACCGCCTTATGGGCAAGCATGGGCTGGCCCACGATGTCGCCGATGGCGAAAATATGCCGCACATTCGTGCACATTTGCGAGTCGACATCAATGAAGCCGCGATCGGTAACCTGAATCCCGGCCTTGTCGGCGTCGATATTCCTGCCATTGGGGGTGCGCCCCACCGCCTGCAAGACAAGATCGTAGCGCTGCGGCTCGGACGGTGCATTGGCGCCTTCGAACGTAACCCAGATGCCGTCGTCCTTCGCTTCGGCCGACACGGTCTTTGTGTCGAGCATGATGCGATCAAAACGTTTGTCGTTCATCTTGTGCCAGACCTTGACCAAGTCGCGGTCAGCGCCCAGCATCAGCCCGCCTTGCATCTCGACGACGTCGAGACGCGAACCCAGCGCCGAGTAGACCGTGCCCATTTCAAGGCCGATGATGCCGCCGCCGATAATCAGCATTTTCTGCGGGATGGATGCCAGTTCAAGCGCACCGGTAGAGTCGACGATGCGCTTGTCCTCGGGCAGGAAAGGCAGCTTCACCGACTGGCTGCCGGCCGCGATGATGGCCGAGCCGAACTTGACTGTGCTCGCCGCACTGCCCTCGGCCTGCACCGAGATATGATGCGAGTCGACGAAGCGCCCTACCCCGGTAAGCACCGACACCTTGCGCATCTTGGCCATGCCTGCCAGGCCGCCCGTAAGCTTGCCGATGACACCATCCTTATACGCACGCAGCGCGTCAAGGTCGATAGAGGGTGCGCCAAAGGATATGCCGTGCTTGGCCAGCGATTGCGCCGCTTCGGCCACCCCTACAGTATGCAGCAGGGCCTTGGATGGAATGCAGCCCACGTTAAGGCAAACCCCGCCCAAGGTTGAATAGCGCTCTACCAGGGCTACCTTCAGTCCGAGATCGGCGGCGCGAAAAGCAGCGGAATAGCCGCCGGGCCCGGCACCCAACACCACCACGTCATACTCTTCGTCTGCCGAACCCGAATAGGCGGCGGCCTGTGGCGCCGGCGCCGCGCGCTCGGCCGGCGGCGCCGCTTCGTCCCGGCTTGAGTCGTCCCGGCTTGATTTGTCCCGGCTTGAGTCGTCCGGGCTTGAGTCGTCCTGGCTTGTTTCGCCTGCACCTCCCGATTGCGCCGCGCTGTCAGGCTCGGCTTGCGCAGAGCTCGAGGCATCGTCGCTAGACGCCGCAACCGCCTTGTCGGCGCCGGAAGAGTCAGAAGCCGCGGCCTCAGCCTTCGCTTCGATTCGCACCAGCGTATCGCCCTGGGCGACTTTATCGCCCACTTTGACCAGCACTTCGGCCACCACGCCGCCGTGCTCGGCTGGAATCTCCATGGAGGCTTTGTCGGACTCGAGGGTGACCAGGCTTTGTTCGGCCTCAATGCTATCGCCAACGGCCACCAGCACCTCGATGACGTCAACCTTGTCGATATCGCCGATATCCGGCACTTTGAGTTCTGTCGTGCTCATGAGCGACCCTTATAGTGCAATGCGGCGAAAATCGGCCAGCAAGGAGGCCAAATAGGCGTTGAAGCGAGCCGCTGCAGCGCCATCGATGACACGATGGTCGTACGACAAAGACAGCGGCAGCATCAGGCGAGGCTGAAAGGCCTGGCCATCCCACACCGGCGTGTGGCTGGACCGCGAGACACCCAAAATTGCCACTTCAGGGGCGTTGATAATGGGGGTGAAAGAGGTGCCGCCTATACCGCCCAACGAAGAAATAGAGAAGCACCCTCCCTGCATCTGTGCGGGCGAAAGCTTGCCGTCGCGTGCCTTGGCGGCAAGCTCGGACGTCTCGGTGGCAAGTTCCAACACACCCTTTTTATCGGCGTCGCGTATCACCGGCACCACCAGCCCGTTGGGCGTATCGGCAGCAAAGCCGATATGGTAGTACTGCTTATAGACCAGATCGTCGCCATCCAGTGAAGCATTGAATTCGGGGAATTTCTTGAGCGCCGCCACTACGGCCTTGATCAGGAAAGCCAGCATCGTGACCTTGATGCCGGCTTTCTGGTTTTCTTTGTTGAGCGCAACACGCAAGGCCTCAAGTTCGGTAATGTCGGCCTGGTCGTTATTGGTAACGTGCGGAATCATTACCCAATTGCGATGCAGGTTTGCGCCTGAAATTTTCTTGATGCGCGAAAGCGGCTTGGCTTCGATGGGACCAAACTTCGAAAAATCGACCTTGGGCCAATCGATGACCGACAGCCCGCCACCCGCCGGCGCGGCCCCCTGAGGGCTTCCCGAAGACAGAGACTGCTTGACGAAATCGCGCACATCATCGAACGTGATACGGCCCTTGTCGGCGCTGCCCTTGACTCGCGTAAGATCGACGCCAAGCTCGCGCGCAAACTTGCGCACCGAGGGCGAGGCATAAGGCAATTTATTAAGCGGCGTGTCTTGCACGTAGGCCTGGGTGGGCGAGCTGCGCTCTACAGGCTTGGACGCCATGGCTCCTGCTTCGCCCTCTACCACAGGGGCGGAACGTGTTTCGGGCTGTTCTTCCGGCTGCTGTGCTTTGGTTTGTTCTGCTTCGGCCTGCTTTGCCTCGGCCGGTGCGGCGGCAGGCGCTTCGTCCTGCCCTGATGTGGGCTCGAGCACCAGAATCTCGGCGCCTTGCGCCACTTTATCGCCCACCTTGACCCCTACCCGCTTGACCACGCCCGCATGAGACGATGGGATTTCCATCGAGGCCTTGTCGGATTCGACGGTGATCAGGCTTTGCTCGGCTTCAACGGTGTCGCCCTCGGCAACCAATACTTCGATGACCTCGACGTCTTTGAAATCGCCGATATCGGGCACCACCACCGAAACCGGTTTGCCGCCTCCGGAACTGCCCGACGCTGCGGGCTTGGCGGCTGCGGCCTGGCTTGAGGCCGGTGATTCAGCGCTTTCGCTCTTGGCCGGCGGCGCATCGGCGGCTTTGGGCGGCTCTGTGCCGGCCGCCTGGCCGACCTCGGCCTCTTCAAGCTCGAGTATGACCGACCCCTCGCGCACTTTGTCGCCCACACTGACCTTGACCGACTTTATCGTGCCGGCGGCCGGCGACGGTATTTCCATCGAGGCCTTGTCGGATTCGACCGTGATCAGGCTTTGCTCAGCTTGCACCGTATCGCCCTCGGCGACCAGCACCTCAATGACGTCGACCTCGGAGACATCGCCGATGTCCGGTATCTTGATCTCTAGATGGCTCATTGCGTCTGTCTCCGTCAGGCGTGATGGGGGTTGGCTTTGTTGGGGTCGATGCCGTATTTTTTGATGGCCTCGGCCACTTTGGCCACCGGCACCGCACCCTCATCGGCCAAGGCGCGAAGGGCTGCCAGGACGACGAAGTGACGATCGACCTCGAAATGCTCGCGCAGCCTGTAGCGGAAGTCGGAACGGCCGAATCCGTCGGTGCCCAGCACCGACAGGCGGCGCCCGGCCGGCATGAACGGACGAATCTGGTCGCCGAGCAGCTTGACGTAGTCGGTGGATACGATGACCGGGCCGGCGGTGTCCTGAAGTTTTTGGGTCACGTAAGGCACGGGCGGGTTGGCATCATCCGGGTTAAGCAGACGATGACGCTCGCAATCGAGACCATCGCGGCGCAGTTCGGTAAAGCTGGTCACGCTCCACAGGTCGGAGGAGACACCCCAATCTTTTTCGAGCAGATCCTGGGCGGCAAGCACCTCGCGCAATATGGTGCCGGAACCCATCAATTGCACGTGCAGCTTGTTCTTGGCCTTGCCGGCCGAACGCAACTTGTACATGCCCTTGATGATGCCTTCTTCGTCGCCCTTGGTAAGGCCGGGATGAGCGTAGTTCTCGTTCATCACCGTAATGTAGTAGAAGACGTTCTCTTGATTTTCGATCATGCGCCTGAGGCCGTCCTGGATGATGACGGCCAGCTCATGCCCATAGGTGGGATCGTAGGATACGCAATTGGGGATCAGCGCCGACATGATATGGCTGTGGCCGTCTTCGTGCTGCAAGCCCTCGCCATTGAGCGTGGTGCGTCCGGCAGTGCCGCCCAGCAGAAAACCCCTGGCCTGCATGTCGCCGGCGGCCCAGGCAAGGTCGCCCACCCGCTGGAATCCGAACATCGAATAATAGATGTAGAACGGAATCATGATGCGGTTGTTGCTGGAATACGAGGTGGCCGCGGCGATCCAGGAACTGAACGCACCCGCCTCGTTGATGCCCTCTTGCAGAAGCTGACCGTTTTGGGTCTCTTTGTAGTACATGACCTGGTCTTTATCCACCGGCACGTACTTTTGGCCTTCAGGGGCATAGATACCGATCTGGCGGAACAGGCCTTCCATGCCGAAAGTGCGCGATTCATCCGCCAGAATAGGCACAACGCGGGGGCCAAGCTCTTTATCACGCAGAATCTGGTTGATGATCCGCACGAAAGCCTGGGTCGTGGAAATTTCGCGGCCCTCTGAGGTGGGCTCGAGCACCGCCTTGAAAGCCTCAAGCTCGGGCGCCTTGAATTTCTCGTCGGCCAAGGCGCGCCGTGCGGGCAGATAGCCGCCGAGCGCCTTGCGCCGCTCGTGCAGATACTTCATTTCAAGCGAGTCTTCGGCCGGCTTGAAATACGGCAGCTCTTCAAGCTTGTCGTCGGGAATGGGGATGTTGAAGCGGTCGCGGAACTCTCGCACAGCGTCCATGTCGAGCTTCTTTTGCTGGTGAGTGGGGTTTTTGGCCTGACCCACATGGCCCATGCCATAACCCTTGATGGTCTTGGCCAGGATGACGGTTGGCTGGCCTTTGTGGTGCACGGCCTCATGAAAGGCCGCATACACTTTGTGCGGATCGTGGCCGCCCCGATTAAGGCGCCACACCGCCTCGTCGCTCATGCGGCTGACCATCTCGAGCAGCTTGGGGTGCTTGCCAAAGAAGTGCTCGCGCACAAAAGCCCCGTCGTGCGCTTTGTAGGCCTGGTACTCGCCGTCAACGGACTCTTCCATGATCTTGCGAAGTATGCCCTCTTTGTCGCGGGCCAGAAGAGGGTCCCAATAGCCGCCCCAAATCAGCTTTATGACGTTCCAGCCGCTGCCACGGAAATCGCCTTCGAGCTCTTGGATGATCTTGCCGTTGCCGCGAACCGGGCCGTCAAGGCGCTGCAGGTTGCAGTTGACGACGAAGATAAGGTTGTCGAGCTTTTCGCGCGACGCCAGACTGATGGCGCCCAAGGATTCGGGCTCGTCCATCTCGCCGTCGCCGCAGAACACCCATACCTTGCGATCGCTGGTATCGGCGATGCCGCGGGCATGCAGGTATTTAAGGAAGCGCGCCTGATAAATGGCCATGATGGGGCCAAGCCCCATGGAGACGGTGGGAAACTGCCAGAACTCGGGCATCAACTTGGGATGCGGATACGACGACAGGCCCTTGCCTCCCACTTCCTGGCGGAAATGATCGAGCTGCTCTTCAGTGAGGCGGCCTTCCAGGTAGGCCCGCCCATACATGCCGGGCGAGGTATGCCCCTGGAAATAAATCAGGTCGCCGCCGTGATCTTCAGTTTCGCCGCGCCAAAAATGATGCTGGCCGCAGCCTATCATCGTGGCTAACGAAGCGAACGAAGCAATATGACCGCCCAGGTCGCCGCCGTCGGCCGGTTGATGGCTGTTGGCCTTCACCACCATGGCCATTGCATTCCAGCGTATGTAGGAACGAAGGCGCTCTTCGAGAGCCAGATTGCCCGGGTGCGGAGCCTCAAGACCCGGAGGGATGGTATTGACGTAAGCAGTATTGGCCGAGAATGGGATCCTCGCGCCCGAACGGCGCGCCAGATCAACAAGACGTTCGAGCAGAAAATGCGCACGCTCTGGCCCCTCGTGTTCGAGTACTGCTTCGAGCGCCTCGAGCCACTCTTGGACTTCTGGATCATCGTTGGCGACCGTGGCCAACGCACCGGCTTGATCAATAGAGGACATGAATGTCTCCATAAGGATAGTAAAAACCACGAACCAAGAACGATGATTCGTTTTAGCACGTATTAGGTCCGCGCCGCGCGAGGGCGGCGGCCACTTGTCTTAGGAGAAGCCCAGAACACGGCAGCCGGATCAATCCATTCTAGGAAAGTGCCATGAGAAGGGCAAGTAAAATTTCACTTTATGGCATAGGATTTTATAATGTGAAATAATTACAAGAAACTGAAGAAAATGATCCCTGGCAGCCAGTGCCCGCCTTGGGCATCGCGGCCTTTTTGGCCCAGGGGCTGTCCTAATTGTTTAAAATAGACACACGATGGCCAGCCCTTCCCGAAAGTCCCTCATCCCGACCACGTTCTACGACCAGGCAAAAGTTGCGCGCCGTGGTCTGTATTGGCTGACGCCTGTACTCGTGCTGGTGCTGTACTTATTTGTCATGGGCGCCTTTATCTGGTTGCAGCGCCTGCAAAGCGACAGCGTCATGTTCATTACCATCGACCAGGAAACGCGTCAGCAGCGTCTCATGATGGTGGTGGTGGCGCTTTCCTGCCTTATTATCCTCAGCCTGCTTGCCTTGTGGCGTTACACGCGCTTCCGCTCGCGGGCCGAGGCCGCCCTCATCGCAGAAACCGGCTTCCGGCGCGCGATGGAAAACTCCATGTCCACCGGCATGCGCGTATTCGACATGCACGGGCGCATCGCCTATGTCAACCCGGCCTTTTGCCGCATGATAGGCTGGAACGAGGCCGATCTCATCGGGCGCACCACGCCATTTCCGTATTGGATTCCCGGCCGCCACGCCTATCACCAAGAAACACTCGACCTGCTGCTTTCGGGGCGCACACCCAGCAGCGGGCTCGAGGTCGAGGCGCAGCGACGCGACGGTTCGCGCTTTACGGCGCGCATGTATGTGTCTCCGCTGCGTGATCCCAACGGCGAACAAATCGGCTGGATGACATCCATGACCGACATCACCGAGCCCAAACGAATCCGCGAAGCGCTCACCGCCGCGCACGAACGCTTCATGACCGTGCTTGAAGGCCTGGATGACGCCATCTCGGTGGTGGCCGACACGCCCGAGGGCCTTGAACTGCTGTTCGCCAACCGCACGTACCGGCGCTTCTTCGGCGCCCAGTCCAATGGCCACGCCGAACTGCTGGGCGGCCGGCTGGGCCGCTTCACCGACGAAACCGTCGAGACGTTTTCAAACTCGGCGCAGCGCTGGTTTGAAGTCCACCACCGCATGCTGGCCTGGACGGACGGCCGGCGCGTTCGCCTGCAGGTGGCTCGAGACATCACCGAACGCCGCACCCACGAAGAAGCCTCGCGCGTGCAGCAAGAAAAAATCCAGCTCACCAGCCGCCTGACCACCATGGGTGAAATGGCCTCGTCGCTGGCCCACGAGCTGAACCAGCCGCTTACGGCCATCAGCAACTACAGCATGGGAGCGGTAGCCCTGCTCAAGGCGGGCAACCCCAGACCCGAGCAATTGCTCGAGGCCCTTGAAAAAGCGGCCTCGCAGGCCGAGCGCGCCGGGAAAATCATCAGTCGCATTCGCGAGTTCGTCAAACGCAGCGAACCACGCCGCCAGAACGTGCCCATCTCGCGCATCCTCGACAACGCCATTGCTTTCGCAGACATTGACGCCCGCAAGCGCCAGGTCGAGATCGCACGCGAGCTGCCGCCCGATGACCCAACCGTGCTGGCCGACCCCATCCTCATCGAACAGGTCTTGTTGAACCTGCTGAAAAATGGGGTCGAGGCCATGGAAAGCAGCGACTATCGAACGCTGCATGTTAAGGTCACTGAGCAGCTTCCGCTGATCGAGATTGCAGTCATTGACCGCGGCCACGGGCTGCGCGACCCCGAGCGCCTGTTCGAGCCCTTCTACAGCACCAAATCAGAAGGCCTGGGCATGGGGCTCAATATCTGTCGAACCATTATCGAGTCACATCACGGCCGTCTTTGGGCTTCCACCAACCCGGAAGGTGGTACGATTTTCCGATTCACCCTGCCCTTCGCGGTACCGGAAACCCCCGATCAACCAGAGAATTCCCAGGAGTTGCACGCATGACTACACCCGAAGAACCGAACACTGTATTTATCGTGGACGACGATGAAGCGGTGCGCGACTCCTTGCGCTGGCTGCTCGAAGCCAACGGCTACCGCGTCAAGAGCTTCGGCGGTGCGGAAGATTTTCTCGAAGCCTACGACCCCGACCATATCGGCGTGCTCATCGTCGACGTGCGTATGCCGGGCATGAACGGCCTCGAGCTTCAGGAAGAACTCATCGCGCGCAATGCCCCCCTGCCCATCGTCTTCATCACCGGCCACGGCGACGTGCCCATGGCGGTGTCCACCATCAAAAAGGGCGCCATCGACTTTCTTGAAAAGCCCTTCAACGAGACCGACCTGCGCGCCATCGTCGCTCGCATGCTGCAAGAGGCCAATGAACGCGCTTCGCAAGCTCAGGCCAAAAAGAACCAGCAAGCGGTTCTTAGCCGCCTTACCTCACGCGAACAGCAGGTGCTGGAACGCATCGTGGCAGGACGGCTCAACAAGCAGATCGCCGGCGACCTGAACATCAGCATTAAAACCGTAGAGGCCCACCGCGCCAACATCATGGAGAAGCTCGAGGTAACCACCGTGGCCGATCTCATGAAAATCGCGCTTACTCAAACCGAAGGCCAGGCATGACGGCACGCATCATCGACGGCAAGGCGCTGTCCGATTCCATCAAGGCCGATGTGGCCAAGCGCGTGCAGTCGTTGCGCGAGCGCGGCATCGCGCCCGGCCTGGCCGTCGTGCTGGTCGGAGAAGACCCGGCCTCGCAGGTCTACGTGCGCAACAAGGCCGCCGCCTGCGAAAAGGCCGGCCTGCATTCCCAGGTCATCCGGCTTGATGCCGACGTCAGCCAGCAGCGCCTGCTCGACGTGGTTCAGCAGCTAAACGACGATCCTTCCATCCACGGCATTCTGGTGCAGCTGCCGTTGCCGGGGCATCTGGACTCGGCCCAGGTCATTGAGGCCATCTCGGCCGCCAAAGATGTTGACGGCTTCCACATCAGCAATGCAGGCTTGCTCATGACAGGCAAGCCCCTGTTCCAACCCTGCACGCCCTACGGCATCATGAAGATGCTTGAATCGCAGGGCGTTGATCTTTGGGGCGCGGAAGCTGTGGTGGTGGGCGCCAGCAACATCGTGGGCAAGCCCATGGCCCTGCTTATGCTTGCCAAGGGGGCCACCGTAACGCTGTGCAATTCCAAAACCCGCGACCTGGGCGCCCACACGCGCCGCGCCGATGTCCTGGTGGTCGCCACCGGCCGGCCTGACATGATCACCGGCGACATGATCAAACCCGGCGCCGTGGTCATCGACGTCGGCATCAACCGCAAGGCCGACGGCAAGCTTACGGGCGACGTCGAATTCGCCTCGGCCAGCCAGGTCGCCGGCGCCATCACTCCCGTTCCGGGCGGAGTCGGCCCCATGACCATCGCCATGCTGCTGGTCAATACCCTTGAGGCGGCCGAGCGCGCCGCGCAGACGCACGCCGCTGTTTCCTGATACGCCATGAATCCCAATCCGCTTTTAGTACCTATCGACGAGCTCATCGATTACGCCGCTGTCGAGCCGGCCCACATCGAGCCCGCCATTGACGCACTGATCGAAAAAGCCCGCGCCGCGGTACGGCACGCCGCCGATCCAACGTTGCCGCCCGCGTGGGAGGCCATCGTCGATCCGCTGGATGACGACACCGAACCGTTGTGGCGCGCCTGGTCGGTGGCCGGTCATCTCAATGCCGTGGTCGACACGCCCCCGCTGCGCGAAGCCTACAACGCATGCCTGCCCAAGGTAACCGAATTCTCCACCTGGATCGGGCTGCACAAAGGCCTCTACGCTCAGTACAAGCGGCTGCGCAACGACGCCAGTTTCAATCAGCTTCCTGCGGTACGCCAACGCATTATCGAGCTTGCCCTTCGCGACTTTCGTCTAAGCGGCGTCGAGCTCGAGGGCGAAGCACGTACGCAATACGCACAGATTTCCGAGCAGCAGGCGCAAGCCTCCCAGCGCTTTTCCGAGAACGTGCTCGACTCCATGGACAAATGGACACTGCACATCGACGATGAGGCGCGCCTTCGGGGCCTGCCCGCGGACGTGCGTGCGGCGGCTGCCGAGCGCGCGCAAGATGCGGGGCTGGATGGCTGGCTGCTTAACCTGAAGATGCCGTGCTACCTGCCGGTGATGCAGTACGCCCACGACCGTTCTTTGCGCGAAACCCTGTATCGCGCCTACGGCACGCTGGCGTCCGAACACGGCGAGCCCGCGCTCGACAATTCACCGCTGATCGAGCAATTGCTGGCGCTGCGCGCCCAGGAAGCCGCCCTGCTGGGCTATGTCGACTTCGCCCAGCTTCGCCTGCAAACCCGCATGGCCGACAGCGCCGACGAAGTATTTGGTTTTTTACGCAATCTGGCCGTCAAAGCCAAGCCCCATGCCCAGCGCGACTTGGCTCAACTTCGCGAGTTCGCCAAAAACGAATACGGCGAGCAAGATTTACAGCCATGGGACATGCCCTTTTATGCCGAAAGGTTGCGTGAAGCGCGTTATGACTACTCCGAGGACGAGGTCAAGCAATACTTCACCGAACCTCGTGTGATGGAAGGTCTGTTCCGCGTGGTGCAGAAACTTTTTGGCGTCACGTTGCGCCCGGCCGCCGTCTCAACCTGGCACCCTGATGTCCAGGGTTTTGAAGCCGTCTCCGAAGACGGCGCCATCGGCCATCTGCTCGTCGACCTTTACGCCCGCCAAGGCAAACAGGGCGGAGCCTGGGTGGACAGCGAACGCAACCGCCGCAGCGTGGGCGCTCATTTACAAAAACCCGTCGTCTACCTCACCTGCAACTTCACCCCTCCGCAAGACGGCAAGCCGGCGCTACTGACTCACGACGACGTCATCACGCTGTTCCACGAAAGCGGCCATGCCCTGCACGCCCTTTTGTCGCGCGTGGACGATCCGGGGGCTTCAGCTTTTGCCAGTGTCGAGTGGGACGCCATCGAGCTGCCTTCGCAGTTCATGGAGAATTTCTGCTGGGAATGGCCGGTGGTCGAATCCATGTCGGCGCACGTGGATACTGGCGAACCATTGCCACGCGCCTTATACGACAAGCTATTGGCCGCGCGCAACTTCCAAAGCGGCATGCAGATGGTTCGCCAGATCGAGTTCTCGCTGTTCGACATGGCCATTCACAATCAGTCGAAGGGGCTGTCGACAGTCCAGGTACTGCACACCCTCGAAGACATCCGGCAAGAAGTGGCAGTGGTCTTCCCCCCCAACTGGCACCGCTTTCCGCACAATTTCTCGCACCTATTCGCCGGCGGATACGGAGCCGGCTATTACAGCTACAAGTGGGCCGAGGTACTATCGGCGGACGCCTATGCGGCGTTCGAGGAAGCGGCTGCCCAGGCCGCCAATGGCGACACCCTGGACGCGGCCACGGGCAGGCGCTTCAGGGACGAAATCCTGGCCGTGGGCGGCTCACGCCCGGCGGCGGATTCGTTCCGCGCTTTTCGCGGGCGCGAGGCATCTCTGGACGCGCTGCTTAGACATAATGGCATGGCCACGGAACCGGCCTAGGCAGGTTTTAACGGGCGCGCATGCGCCCGGCTGAGCCGATCCAAGGAGCCTATAGCGCCTATAATCCGTCCAATGAAGCAATTCAAGTACAGGTTCTTTCGAATGTCCGGTTTCTCTTTTCCCGCAGCGCTCACCGCCGGCGCCTTGGCCGCCGCTTCCATAACGGCCCCGGCCTTGGGGACGCCCTACACGCCCCTTGCCATCGCCTCAACGGTATTGGCCAACGCTTCAAATACAACAAAGGATATAGCCGCCGGCGCTTTGACCCCGGCGCAAGAAAATACGGCGTCCACTGCCATTCATCGCGTACGCGGCTTTCTGCCGAACCTGCGGTTCTCGCTCACTGGCCCAGGGGGCCAAACAGTGACGGAAGACATGCTCGAAGACAAGGTGGTGCTGCTGTTCTTCGGCTACGCCAGCTGCCCGGACATCTGCCCGACCACGATGGCCCAGCTTTCGATGGTGATTGAACAGCTTGGCGACCAGGCGGACAAAGCGCAAATCGTTTTCATCAGCGTTGATCCGCACCGCGATACACCCGACATCCTCAATGCCTACGTAAGCGCCTTCAATGACCACGCCATCGGCCTTACAGGCTCCGAAAAGCAGATTGCGGATATCGCCCGCCGCTATCGGGTGGCCTATCAAATTGAAAAACCCACTGGCAGCGACCCCGAAAACTACGAGGTGACGCACGCGCGCGGCATCTATATTTTTGACCAAGAAGGTCGTGCCCGCTTCCTGGCGTCAGATTCCGAGTCTATTGATTCGCTGACGGCCAGTGTGCGCGAATTATTGGGGTAATTGAGCAGCTCACGCCTCACACCTGCCGGGCCGCGTCTCTTAAAGCTGTGCGCACGCCTTCTTCTATGGCCGGGTGGTAAAAAGGCATTTCCACCATTTGGGCGACGGTCAGCTCGGCCTGCACCGCCCAAACCAGCAAATGGCCGATATGTTCGGCCGCCGGACCCACCATCTCGGCGCCCAGGAATTTACCGGTGCCGGCTTCAGCGTACACCCGCAGCTTGCCACGGTTTTGCAGCATGATCCGAGACCTGCCCTGGTTTTCAAAGTCGACCTTCCCCACCACTGCGTCTTTGGGCAATTCGCGAAAATACATGCCGGCGTGCGTGATTTGCGGTTCACTGAACACGATAGACAAAGGCGCCCGACGCTTGCCCGGCTGCACGTCGGGAAAACGAGCGGCGTTGCCGCCGGCCAGGTAACCATCGTCGGCCGCTTCGTGCAGCAGTGGCCGTACGCCGTCGACATCACCCGCCAAAAAGATGGGCGCCCCTTCCACTTGCAGGCTGGACGCATCGAAATGGGGCATGCCCTTGTCATCCAGCGTCGCCGAGGTGTTTTCCAGACCCAGCCCTTTCAAGACAGGGGGCCGTCCCGCGGCCATCAGCACATAGTCGTAGCGGTCGACCGTTTCTTCACCGCCTTTCGAAACCAAACGCGCCTCGACCTCGTCGCCCTTGCGAACGGCCTCTAGCACCTCGGTGTTAAGCCGCAGGTCGAACTCTGTTTGAAAAGCGGTTAACGCGTTGGCCTTGACCACGGGGTCGGTGATGCCGCCCAGGCTTTCGCCGCGCCCCACCACGCATACTTGCACACCCAGCCTGGACAGCGCCTGGCCAAGTTCGAGGCCAAGGGGGCCGGTGCCCACCACCAGTACGCGCGCGGGCAGGTCGTCCCAGGCGAATACATCGTCGTTGACGATCAAGCGTTCACCCAGTTGCCGGTACATGTCGGGCACAAAAGGCGACGAGCCGGTCGCAACGACCGTGCTTTTGGCATTGACCTGCACGGCATCATCGACCTGCAACACCGTATCGGATACAAAACGCGCCCATCCCCGCAGCTTTTCGTCGGCCGGCATGGCGTTGACGGTTTCAAGCACAAAACCCACAAAACGGTCGCGTTCGCGCTTCACCCTCTCCATGACCTGGCGACCTTCGACGCGCACCGGACCCTCGATACGCACGCCGAAAGGCGCGGCATGCTTGGCGGCATACGCGGCATTGGCGGCCGCGATAAGGAGTTTGGACGGCATGCAACCCACCCGCGCGCACATTGTTCCGTAGGGCCCGCCTTCGATCAGCACGACCTTGCGGCCAGCGCTCTTGACCGCGCGATAAGCTGTCAGGCCCGCGGTGCCCGCTCCGATGATGGCTACGTCAGTGTCGAGTGTTTTCATGGAAGCTCCGTAACATCAGACAAATCGCAGGGCGCGTGCCGGCTGACGTTATATCTTACTGGTAACACCACGGTCGCCGAAATCGCAAAAATTCGGGATGCAATACGGCGAGCCTGAACGCCAATGCACTACGAACCGGACCACTCCTTTACGAACTCTTTGTAGTCGGGCCGCTCTGGCGGCTCGGAGAGAGCAATAGGCGTGCCGATGGCCAGGTAGCCCATAAAGCGATACTCGAGGGCGTCGTATCCCAGGGCGTCGTGAACTTCGTCAACGTAGGTGCCCAGCCCGGTGCTCCAGTAGGCCCCATAGCCCAGCATATGAGCCGCGTTGAGCATATTGGTCACGGCGGCTCCGGTAGCCAGCATGCGCTCGTCCTCGGGAATCTTGGTGTTGCTGCTGTCCATGCGGCAGGCCAGAGCGACAAGGAGCGGCACTTTCTTGAGCCAATCTCGGGTGGACGCCTCTTTTTGCGTCGTAAGCGGCAGGCCAGCGCGTTTGATTGCGCCGATGGCCAGTTCGCCCAACTGCTGCACCGCCTCGCCACGAATCAGGGTAAAGCGCCACGGACGCAAGCGACCGTGGTCTGGCGCCGACATGCCGGCGCGCAATATCTGCGACAAATGTTCTTCGCTGGGGCCCGGCGCCTGCACAAACTTGACCGAGCGGCGGTTGAACAGATAATCGATAGGCGCTACAGACATCACCATTCCTTTATGACAAGCCCCGGCCTGAAGGCCAGGACGAATGAAGTACCCCGACTACGGGAAGAAATCGCCCCGCCTTAGCGCGTCCGTGAACGACCGGCCTCGCTTTGCGACAGGCCTCGCTTTAAGAGCTTAGGCGGGCGCGGAAGCGGCGACCAGCAACGCTTTCATGTCGCGCACGGCCTTTTCGAGGCCGTCAAAGACTGCTCGGGCAATTATGGCATGCCCTATGTTCAGTTCGGCGATTCCGGGCAAGGCGGCCACCGCTGTGACGTTTTCATAATGCAAGCCGTGACCCGCGTTGACCCGCAGGCCATGCCGCACGCCATGCACCGCGCCTTCCCGGACGCGCTCGAGCTCGGCCAGCATGGCCGGGCCCACAGCCTTGGCGTAAGCGCCGGTGTGCAGCTCGATGACTGTGGCGCCCGTGCGGCCGGCTGCCTCGATCTGGACGGGATCCGGATCGATGAACAACGAGACCCTGATGCCCGCGTCATGCAAGCGGTTGACGGCATCGCGCACGCTGTCGAAGCGGCCTGCGACGTCCAGGCCGCCTTCGGTGGTGAGTTCCTCGCGCCGCTCGGGCACCAGGCAGACATCGTGCGGCATGGCTTTACAAGCCAGATCGAGCATTTCAGTTGTGACGGCGCATTCAAGATTCATGCGCGTGCGTAATTTAGCGCGAATAGCCGAAACGTCGGCATCCTGAATGTGGCGCCTATCCTCACGCAGATGCAGGGTGATCAAGTCGGCGCCGGCTTCTTCAGCCACCACCGCAGCCTGCACAGGGTCGGGGTAGCTGGTGAAACGCTGTTGGCGCAGCGTTGCCACGTGATCGATATTGACTCCGAGCTCAATCATTGTTCCGCTCCGTTGGAAACCCCGGTGGCGGGGCCGCCCTGTGCATCCGCGGCCACTGGGGTATGTTCAACCCATCCGCCGCCAAGCGCCTTGTAAAGCTCGACACGGTTCAGCAGGGAATTCAGGCCCGTCTGGAGAAACTGCCGTTGCGCCGAGTACAACCCGACTTCAGCCGTTTGTACCTGCAGAAAGCTGTCTATACCCTCTTCGTAACGCAATTTGGCGATGTCCAGAGTTTGCGCGGTCGACTGTTCAAGCGACCTCAAGGCATCCAGCTGGCTGGCATAGGTGGCCTCACCGGCGAGCGTGTCGGCGACTTCGCGAAACGCCACCTGGATGGCCTTCTCGTATTGCGCCACGGCAATGTTCTTGCGCGCCTCGGCCAGATCGAGGTTGCCGCTTACGCCGCCGGAGAACAGCGGAATGGTCAGTTGCGGCGAGTAAGTCCAGTAACGGTTGCCCGAGCTGAACAGGCCGCCCAGCTGGCCGCTGGCGAACCCAAGCAGGCCGGTGATGGAAATGTTGGGAAAGAACGCCGCCCGAGCCGCGCCGATATTGGCGTTGGCCCCCATCAGCGCATGCTCGGCCGCGATGATGTCGGGCCGGCGCGTCAGCAGATCGGAAGGCAGCCCCACCGGTATCGACGCCAAAAGCTGATCTTTGCCGAATGGTTCGGAAGTGGGCAGATCGGCGGGAGGCTGTTGGCCCAGCAGCAGGAGCATGGCGTTCTGTGCCTGGGCTTCAAGGCGGGTCAGCTCGGCGATATCGGCCCGGACGGTATCGAGCTGGCCCTTGGCCTGGTTCAGGTCGAGGGCGCCGGCCACGCCCGCGTCAAAGCGCCGCTGGACGATGTCAAAAGAAGCCTGGCGCGCGGCCAGGGTTCTGCGCGCCAGCTCGAGCTGCTGCTCGGCGGCGCGCAAGCTGAAATAAGCCTCGGCCACTTGGGCCACCAGGCTGATATGCACCGTGCGCCGGGCTTCCTCGGTGGCCAGGAATTGCTGGAAGGCCGCCTCGGTAAGATTGCGTATGCGGCCGAAGAAGTCGAGCTCGAACGCCGTGATGCCCACCCCGGCCTGGTATACCCGGCTGACGCTGGGCGAATCGGGCCCTCCCATGCGCAAGCCTTCGGGGTTTCGCGTGACTTGGGCGGTTCCGCCCGCGCCGAAGGTGGGAAGACGTTCGCTTTGCTGAATGCCGTACTGGGCCCTGGCCTCTTGGATACGCTCGACGGCAATGCGCAGGTCGCGGTTGTTTTGCAGCGCGACGCCGATCAGGGCCTGTAGCTGCGGATCGAGGAAGAACTCGCGCCAGCCCAGGTCGGCCGAGGCCGGCACGGCGTGCTCGCCGGATTGAACGGCCTCTGCATACGACGGGTACTGCGCGGGAACCGGAGCCACGGGGCGCTCGTATTTGGGCGCCAACGAGCATCCGGCCAGTATCAGCGCCGTCAGCGTCGGTAAGGCGGTGATACGAAAAACGCGTTGACTCATGCTTGATCCCCGTTCTTGGAAGAGCCGGGCTCCGATTGGTTATCGTCAATATTGTGGTGCACCGAGGTTAAGGGCTGCATGTGCGTATTGGTGAGCTTGGGCTTGGTCTTGAACAAGCGCAGCACGACCACGAAGAACGTGGGCACGAATATCATCGCCAACGGCGTGGCGGCCAACATGCCGCCCAGCACGCCCAGGCCCACCGCGTTCTGGCTCGCCGCACCCGCGCCGGTTGCCACGACCAGGGGGCTTACACCCATGATGAAGGCGAACGAGGTCATGAGGATGGGACGGAAACGCAAGCGCGCGGCCTCTACCGTGGCGTCGATGATGTTGCCCCCCATGGCGTAGCTGTCTTTGGCGAATTCCACGATCAGGATGGCGTTCTTTGCCGCCAGCCCGATCACGGTCACCATGCCGACCAGGAAGTACACGTCGTTGGGCATGCCCAGCGCCGACATCAGCCCCACCGCGCCCAGCATGCCCAGCGGCACCATCAGCATGACCGAAAGCGGGATCGCCCAGCTTTCGTAAAGGGCCGCCAGCACCAGGAACACCACCAGCATGGCCAGCGACAGCAGGATGATGGATTGGGCGCCGGCCTGCTTCTCTTGATAAGAAAGCCCGGTCCACTCGTAGCCGAATCCATTGGGCAGCTCGGCGACCAACGCTTCCATTTCGGCCATGGCCTCGCCGGTGGAATAGCCCGGCGCGGCCGTGCCGCCTATGCGTATGGATTCATAGCTGTTGTAGCGCACGACCTGGACGGGGCCTTGAGTCCATTCGGCGGTTACGAATGAAGACAGCGGAACGGCTTCGCCGGCGGCATTGCGCGCGGTGAGTTTCATCAGGTCGTCGGGCGACATGCGATGGCTTTGCTCGGCTTGCACCCAGACGTTCTGCATCCACCCCATGTTGGGGAACTTGCCGACGTAGCTCGAACCCACGGCCGTTCCGATAAGAGCGGACGCTTCGGAGAAATCCACGCCCAGGGCCGCGGCTTTTTGGCGATCGATCTTGACACTGAGCTGCGGACCCGGCCCCAAGCCGGTAACGCGGGTGTCCGTCAGCTTGGGGTTCTGCATGGCAGCCTGCAGAAGCTGCTGCGTGGCTGCCTGCAGAGCATCGTTGCCCAGCGAACCCCGGTCTTGCAGGCGCATGTCGAAACCGGCCGCGTTGCCCAAAGAAGAGATCGCGGGCGGCACGATGGCGAACACCATGGAGTCGGGAAGCCCGAACAGCAGGTTCTGGTTGGCCTTGTCCGCCACCGCCTGGGCGGAATTTTCTTGCCCCTTGCGCTGCGAGAAATCCTTCAGCGGGACGAAGGCGATGGCCGCGTTCAGGCCGCTGCCGTTGAAGCTGAAGCCCTGAACCGAAATGATGTTCTCGGTTTGCGGTTGATCGAAGAAATACTGTTCGACCTTGCGTATGGTTTCTTGCGTGCGATTGGCCGTCGAGCCCGAGGGCAGCTCGATGTTGACGATGGCATAGCCCTGGTCTTCCTGGGGCAGGAAGGACGTGGGCATGCGAAAGTACAGAAAGCCCATCACCGCCACCAGCACCAGATAGATGATCATGATGCGGCCTGTGCGCTTTAGGCTTTTTCCGACCCAGCCCTCGTAGCGTCGGGTGACCCGGTCGAACTTGCGGTTGAACCAGCCAAAGAAACCGCGCTTCTGCTCATGGTGCCCCTTGGGTATGGGCTTGAGGATGGTGGCGCACAAGGCCGGCGTGAAGGTCAGCGCCAAGAACCCCGAGAACAGGATGGAAACCGCCATGGCGACCGAGAACTGGCGATAGATGACGCCCACAGAGCCGCTCATGAAGGCCAGCGGGAAGAACACCGTGGCCAGCACCAGCGTCATGCCCACCACGGCCCCGCTGATCTGCGGCATTGCCTTCTTGGTGGCCTCTTTGGGCGACAGCCCGTCTTCGACCATGATGCGTTCGACGTTCTCGACCACCACGATGGCGTCGTCCACCAAAATGCCGATGGCCAGCACCATGGCGAACATGGTCAAAACGTTGATCGAGAAGCCGAACATCAGCATCACCCCCAATGCGCCCAGGATGGCGATGGGCACCACCAAGGCGGGGATCAGCGTGTAGCGCACGTTCTGCAAGAACAGGAACATCACCAGGAACACCAGCACCATGGCTTCCACCAGGGTGTGCAGCACCTGTTCGATCGAGGTCTCGACGTAGGGCGTGGTGTCGTAGGGAATCGAATACTCGACGTTCGGAGGGAAGAACTGCGACAGTTCCTCCATCTGCTGCTTGACGCCTTCGGCGGTGGTAAGGGCGTTGGCGTTGGGCGTAAGCGAAATCGCAAACGCCGCGGTCGGCTTGCCGTTGAGCCAGGCGCCGAACTGATAGTTGTCCGACCCCACTTCGACCCGGGCAATGTCCTTGACGCGAACGGACGAACCGTCGACGTTTGAACGCAGAACGATGTTTTCGAAGTCGTCGACCGTCGAGAGCTCGCCGTTCAAAAGAATTGGCGCGGACACGCGCTGGTCTTCGGGGTTGGGCGGCGAGCCCAGGATACCGGCTGAGATCAGCGCGTTCTGGCTTGCGATGGCCGCGTTGACCTGCGCCATACTCAGGTTGTAGCCCGTGAGCTTGTCGGGATCGACCCAGACCCGCATCGCCCTTGGCGATGCAAACAGCTGGAACTTGCCCACCCCCGGCACGCGGGCAATGGTGTTCTGCACGTTGCGGGTGATGTAGTCGGCCAGGGCGGTCTGGTCCATCGAACCGTCGGTGGACGACAGGCTGACCACCAGCAGGAAGTTCGGGTTGCTCTGCTCGACCTTCAGCCCTTGCTGCATCACCGCGGCCGGCAGGCTGGCGCTGATGTTGGATATGCGGTTCTGCACGTCGACCTGTGCAAGGTCGGGGTCGGTGCCCGGCGCGAAGGTGGCGGTGATCTCGGCCCGGCCGTAGGAATCGCTGATCGACTCGTAGTACAGCAGCCCTTTTGCGCCGTTCAGCTCGTTCTCGATCAGGCTGGCCACCGATTGCGCCACGTCCTTGGCCGATGCGCCCGGATAGGTGGCGTTGATGGTGATCGAGGGCGGTGCGACTTCGGGATACTGCGACACCGGCATACTGGGAATCGCCAGCAGACCGGCCAGCGTGATGGCCAGCGCCACCACCCAGGCAAAAATCGGTCTTTCAATGAAAAACTGTGGCATGTGTGCTCACTATAAAAGCTTTGATGTTGCGGGCCGGCCAAGGCCCGCACAGACAATTCCTACGCTTGGACCGAAATCAAGAACCCGATGCCGGCGCCTGGCCCTGTTGCGCGGCCGCCCCTTCGTCCGCCGGAGCTTGCTGTCCGGCCTGATCTTGCTGCTCGGCCTGACCTTGCTGCCCAGCCTGGTCCGCTTGGCCGGCGGCTTCTCCGCCCTGTGCGGGCGCTTGGCCCGGCTGGCCCTGGCCCGGCTGGCCGGGTCGAGCCCCGGGCTGCCAGGGCACGGGTTGCACCGGCACTCCCGGACGGATCTTCTGGAAGCCCTCGACCACGACGACGTCGCCCGCCGACAGGCCCGACGTGATCAGCCACTTGCCGTCGATGGCGGCCCCTGTGGTGACCGGGGTCGAGTGCACCTGCCCCTCTTTGACCACCATCAGCGCGCCCTGCCCGTCGGCCGTGCGCTGCAAGGCCTGCTGGGGCACCAGCAACGCTTTCTGGTCTATGCCCTGGGCCACCAGCACTCGCACGTACATGCCCGGAAGCAGGATTTCGTCGGGGTTGGGAAACTCGGCGCGCATATTGACCTGGCCCGTCGTGGGGTCGACCGAAACGCCTGAAAACAGCAGTTTGCCCGCGTGCTCGTAGGTGGAGCCGTCCTCAAGCCGCACGGTTGCCTTGACCGCTTCCTCTCCCACCCGCTCGAGCGTGCCGTCGGCCAGGGCCTTGCGCAGCTGGGCCAGTTCGGAGGTGGGCCGGGTTACGTCGACATAGACGCGTTCGAGCTGCTGAACCGTGGCCATTTGCGTGGCGTTGGCGCCGCTGACCAGCGCTCCCTCGGTAACCATCGCCGCGCCGATCCGGCCGTCGATGGGCGACGTGACCTTGGTGTAGCCCAGGTTGATGTCGGCTGTCTGCAGCGCCGCCTTGGCCGCCGCAATGGCCGCTTCGCCCTGGGCGGCCGCCGCCGTGGCGTTGTCGTACTCTTGGCGGCTGACCGCATTGGCATCGATGAGCCGGCTGTAGCGCTTGGCCAGGGTGCGTGCGGCCTGGGCGTCGGCCTGGGCCTGCTTGAGCTGGGCGTCGGCCTGGGCGCGGGCGGCCACATATGGCGCGGGGTCGATGGTGAACAGCAGCTCACCCGCCTTGACATCACTGCCCTGGACGAAATTGATCTCTTCGACTATGCCGGTGACCCGGGCGCGGATCTGCGCGTTCTTGATGGCATCGACGCGGCCCGGCAGATCGACGGTGATCTCGGTGCGGGCGGGTTCGACAGTAATGACGCTGACCGGCACTTTCATGTCGCCGTGCTGCCCCTGGGGCTCTTCGCCGCAGGCCGCCAGCAGCGCCAGCGATGAAAACAGGACGATTCGGGCCTGCTGCCCAAGGGGCAGACGAAAAATGCGCATTAAGAGCTCCTGGGGGAAACTGCGCCGACCCGCATCATCAGGCGCCGGCAGTGTAATTTTTAGTAAACGAAGAGTATAAAACGAAAGTCGAGTCGGTTTGATGAAGAAAACTATTTCAGTCTTTTACCCGTGCACGCGCCAGCCATCCACGCGCCAAGTGTCATTGCATTGGACAAGATGATAGCGAATCCCGTGCACGTTGGGGGGTTTCGTCTGGGCATCAGCCCAGCAACAACGCGTCGTCCGACACGGTTTCTCCGCGTACACGCTCGAACATCTGCAACAAATGCGGCACGTCGAGCTTGGCGCGTTCTTCGCCCGAAACGTCGAGCACGACCTGGCCCTGATGCAGCATGACGGTGCGGTCGCCGATCTCGAGCGCCTGGCGCATGCTATGCGTTACCATCAGGGTGGTCAAGTTACGTTCGGCGACAATACGGCGGGTGATGTCGAGCACAAAAGCCGCAATGCGCGGATCGAGTGCTGCCGTATGCTCGTCCAGCAGCAGTATGCGCGACGGCCTCAAGGCCGCCATCAATAAGCTCACTGCCTGGCGCTGCCCGCCCGAAAGCAGGCCTATTCGATCAGACAACCGGTCTTCCAGCCCCAGCCCCAGCTTGCCCAGCCGCTCGGCGAACTCTTCTCGCATGCCGGCCCCTATCGCCCTGCCCAGACCCCTGGGGCGGCCCCTGCCGGCAGCCAACGCAAGGTTCTCTTCGATGGTCAGGTCTTCGCACGTGCCCAATAGCGGATCTTGAAACACGCGCGCCACCATGCCCGCGCGCTCCCACACCGGCATGCGTCCAAGCTCGATGTCGTCGATTGTGATTGAGCCCCGGTCAAGCTGAGCTTCACCCGAAATGGCGTTGAGCAGCGTCGACTTGCCGGCTCCGTTCGAACCGATAACGGTTACGAACTGGCCGGAGGGAATCTCGAGCGACATCCCGCGCAGCGCGCGCGTCTCGATGGGCGTGCCGGTGTTGAAAGTGATGTGCAGGTTGTGAGCCTTGAGCATCAGCGCCTCCTGTTCCGCAAACGCTGACGCAGCAGCGGCACGACAAGAAAAATAGTGACAAGCACTGCGGTGATGAGATTGAGGTCTTGCGCATGCAGGCCAATGAAATCAGCATTCAATGCCAGTGCGACGAAAATGCGGTACAGCACTGCGCCCACCACCGCTGCGGCCGTCATGATCACCAAGCGGCGCGAACTGGACAGGCTCTCGCCCACGATGACCGCCGCCAGGCCGATGACGATGGTGCCTATGCCCATGGAAATGTCGGCCACACCCTGTGATTGCGCAAACAAGGCCCCACCCAAGGCGCACAAGGCGTTGGACAGCGCCAGGCCGGCCAGCACCATGGCGCCGGTTGCCACGCCCTGGGCGCGCGCCATGCGTGGGTTCGATCCCGTCGCGCGCAGCGCCAGCCCCGCCCGCGTGCCCAAATACCAGTCGAGCCCGAATTTGACCGCCGCCACCACAACCAGAATCAGCAAGGGACGCAGGATATAGTCGGGGATGCCGTCGCTCATGAAACCACTGAACACGGTCGGCTCGGTAATCAGGGGCACGTTGGGCCGTCCCATGACACGCAGGTTGATCGAGTACAGGGCAATCATCATGAGGATGCTGGCCAGCAGATCCATGATCTTCAGCCGCACGTTCAGCCATCCCGTGACCGCCCCTGCCGCTGCGCCGGCCAGGGTGGCGGCGACGGTGGCCGAGAATGGATCCCATCCCGTCACAATCAGGGTGGCCGCCACGGCAGCGCCCAACGGGAAGCTGCCATCCACGGTCAGGTCGGGAAAACGCAAGATGCGGAACGAAAGCAGGACTCCCAGTGCCACAAGGCCGTAGATGAGGCCTATCTCGAGCGCTCCCCAAAGGGCGTACCAGGACATGAGCGGCCTTCCCGTTGGTTATTCGATAATGTTGGCGGCCGACTCGCGCAGCTCGGCGGAAAGGGTCACGCCTTGCTTGCGCGCTGCAAGTGCATTCAGGTGCAAAGCCAGTTTGTCGCTGGTTTCGGAAGGAATATCGCCCGGGTCTTCACCTTTCAGGATGCGCACCACGATTCGGCCGGCCTGACGGCCCATTTCGTAATAGTCCAGCCCAAGTGCTGCGACGGCGCCGCGCTCGACGCTGGCGGTGTCCGACGCTATCAATGGGATGCGCGCATCGTTACCCACTTTGGCAAGCGACTCGTAGGCCGAGACCACGTTGTTGTCGGTGCTGGTGTAGATCACATCCACCTTGCCCACCAGACTGCGCGCGGCCGCTCCGACGTCGACCGTGCGAGGAGCGCTTGCCTCGACCAGCGACATGCCCATCGTGGGCAGCAAGGTGCGCAATTCCTCGACAACCGAGACCGAATTGGCCTCGCCCGGGTTGTAGACCATGCCCACTTTGCGTGCATCGGGCAAGATCTGCTTGATGACCTGGATTTGTCGTTCCAGCTCAAGCTTGTCGGACACCCCCGTGACATTGGTGCCCGAGGCGTCGAAGGATGTCACCAGCTGCGCGGCGATCGGGTCGGTGACGGCGGCATACACCACCGGGATGGTCTTGGTGGCCGCCACCACTGCCTGCGCCGACGGCGTGGCAATGGCGACGATAACGTCGGGCTTGTCGCCCACGAACTTGCGTGCAATCTGGGCCGCGATGGCCGTATTGCCCTGAGCCGTCTGAAACTGCCATTCAAGGCCTTTTTTGTCGGTATAGCCTGCGTCGGCAAGGGCGTCCTTGACCCCATCCTTGATGGCGTCAAGCGCCGGATGCTCGACAATGCTCGTGACCGCCACCGATTGCGCCCCGGCATTCCCCATAGCGGTCAGGCACACGGCCAGGGCGACAAGCCCCGCCGTCAATAAACTCTGTGCCGCACGGCGCGCCGGCTTTGCACTCAACCCGCCCATAGCGTCCTTAGCCGGAAACATCCACATTATTGAAACCCCTACTATTGATCTTTAATGAATACAAAAAGGAAACGGCCGGCGGTTTCCATCATTCATGCAACTTTACAACAGCCGCCGCATGCTTCGCTACGCCCCGTTGCGCAACTGGTCCAACAAATAACGCGCCCAACGGACGGCAGGCAAACCGAAGGCCTTTTCGACCTGAGCGGCCCGATCCAGCAACTGCCCCGTCGTGGCTTCCAGGACCGGGCCGCGAAAAGCCAGCACCACCCTGTTGCCGGCGTCGATTTCGGGCAGCTCAAGCACTGGTCCCCCAAAGGCCGCCCTGATGTTTTCCATGTTGCGCGGAAAGCTCTCATGGTCGCCAAAGAGATTCACCGTCATGACGCCGCCCTCCGGCGACAAGGCACGATGGCAGCCTTGGTAGAACTCGAGTGATTCACGCACCGGACCCTGGGCCGCAGCGTCATACAAATCGACCATCAACGCAACGTAGCGGCCGATATTATGCGGCTTATCCACCCAGACCGCCGCATCAACATGGTCGATGTACGACCTGTCGTTGCTCGGCAGGCGGAAAAAAGCATGGCACATGGCCGTAACCGCCGGATTCCATTCCGCGGTCTCGACGTTGACGGGGGTGTGTTTCAAGGTAAATCGAAGCAGAGACCCTGCGCCCAAGCCAAGGATGCCGACGGAGTCGGTTTTGCGCGGCTCGATAAACAGCAGCCACGCCATCAACTGCTGGGTATAGGCCAGAACCAGCTCGGCCGGCCGGCGCAGGCGCATTGCCCCTTGTATCCATTCCGTGCCGAAATGCAGGTAGCGGATGCCCTTTTCCTCGGACATGGTGGGCTCTTCATCCGCCCAATGTTCATCGTAGGCGCTCATGACTGGGCGGCGCTCATGTGTTCAATGAAAAGTCGAAAGTAGTCACCACCGGCGTATGGTCGGAGGGCTGCTCATTGCGTCGCGGCTGTTTGTCGATGATGGAACCCGTGCAATACGGCCTGAGCGCCTCGGACATCAACACGTGGTCGATGCGCAAGCCCGCATTGCGCCGAAAGGCGAAACGCCGATAATCCCACCAGCTGAATGATTTTTCTTCCTGCTCGAACTCTCGAAAGGAGTCGATCAGGCCAAGATCAAGCAGGGCCTGGAAAGCGGCGCGCTCGGCGTCCGACACCAGAACGTCGCCCTCCCATTTGGCGGGGTCGTGTACGTCTTCGTCCTTGGGCGCTACGTTGTAATCGCCCAGCACCACCATGCGGGGATACCGTTCAAGCTCGCCGGCCAGCCAGTTGCGAAAAGCGGCGAACCACTCCAGCTTGTATACGTATTTGTCGCTGTCCAGCGATTGTCCGTTTGGGCAGTACGCATTAATGACGCGAATATCCCCCACAGGGCTGGGCAGCGTGGTGGCGATAACGCGCTGCTGGTGGTCGTCAAAGCCCGGGATATTGCATTGTTCGTCGGCGCCGGCCGCCTTGGAGATAGTCGCCACGCCGTTATAGGTTTTCTGGCCGGCCCAACATGCGGCATAGCCTATCTCGGTAAAAGCCTCGAGCGGAAATTTATCCTGCGCCAGCTTGAGCTCCTGCAAGCACAGGGCATCAACGGGGTTGTCGCGCAGCCAGTCAAGTACCTGCGGCAGGCGGACTTTCAAGGAGTTAACGTTCCAGGTGGCGAATTTCATGAAGCGGCTCTATATGAAAAGACTAAAAGACGAAAGCGGCCAAAACCGAATACGAATGCGGTGTAAATCCCAAAGAGCGTATCATGTACGGTCTTCGCCGGGCCAATCCGCCAATCAAGACCTGATAAGATCATGTCTTTGGCCAGGCGGCCATACCCGGCCAGGCTCGTAACACCGATATCCCATGAAAGCCATCAGCCGCATCATTCATACGTTGGAAAACGGCGTCCTGCTAGACGTCGCCATCGAAGAGCTCACCTGCCGCGCCTATGTGGTAATCAGTGAGCCCGACCTTGAACACGTGGCCGACTTCGTTCCCGCCAGCCAGTTCGAGCAAGACGGCGACGTCCACGTCACAGCCGTAGCGTCGCCAAGCGAGGCCCGACAACAGGTCGAAGACCTTGCCTTCAACATGAACATCGGCGATGCGGCCGTTTTTCTGTGCCAAGACGACACCGCCTACCAGGCGATACTTGAAGAGCTGGGCCAAGACCAGTTGCCGCATTGAACAAACTCGCTGATATCTGATAAGCTTTTTGTCTTTTTTGACCTTGTGAAACGCCATGTCGCGACATACCGGCAATATTTTCATGGTAGTGGCCCCCAGCGGGGCCGGTAAATCCAGCCTCGTCAACGCCTTGCTGGAACAAGACCGCGACGTCACTTTATCCATTTCCTGCACCACCCGCGCCCCGCGCAACGGCGAAAAGGCTGACAAACACTACCGTTTCGTAACGGTGGAGCAGTTTATGGCGCTGCGTGACAGCGGCGGCCTGCTCGAATGGGCCGAGGTGCATGGCAACTATTACGGTACGCCGCGCGACGGCATTGAATCATTTATTGAGCAGGGCCGCGATGTCCTGCTCGAAATCGACTGGCAAGGCGCCCGGCAAATACGGCGGTATTTCCCGCAAGCGGTAGGCATCTTCATATTGCCGCCTTCCATCGAAGCGCTCGAAGCGAGGCTGCGGGGGCGGGGTCAGGATGCACCGCACGTGATCGCACAACGGCTGCTGGCCGCGGGCAGCGAAATGTCGCGCGCCTCGGAATGCCAATATGTTATTATTAATCAAGAATTTAGCGTCGCGTTAAAACAGTTGGCGCAAATAGTTTCCGCCACTCGACTGCGTTACGCCACTCAGGCCGCGCGCAACGCCGAGCTTTTCAGCCAGTTGGGCATCAGCAAGACGCCCAACTGAACTCCTTTTTTCTTCCACAGGACCCTACCCCATATGGCTCGCATCACCGTCGAAGACTGCCTGGAATATGTCGATAACCGTTTCGATCTCACCCTGGCGGCCACCTACCGCGCACGTGAACTTGCGCAAGGCCACGAACCCCGCATCGACCCCGACAAAGACAAGCCCACGGTTATCGCCCTGCGTGAAATCGCCGCCGGCCTGACAGGTCTTGAAATGCTGCGCAAGGTGCCGACCTAAATCTGAAGCTTGGGCGGATGTATGGCGTTTTCGACACTTCGTGGTGCATCTTCAGGCCTTCTGGCGGTACTCAAGAAGGGCCCGCGGCTGCGCAAGCGTCGTAAAGCCAAAAACCCTCCCGCCCTGCCGGCGGTGGCCGATGCAACACCCAACACCATCGCCTCGCTGGCGCCGCTTACCAAGATAATCAGCCAATACCTCGACGTTAAAGACGTCGAGCGCGTCAAGGAAGCCTACCGCTTTTCCGATCAGGCTCATCTGGGGCAGTTTCGCGCCAGCGGCGAACCCTATATCTCACACCCCATCGCCGTCACAGAAATCTGTGCGGGCTGGAAGCTCGACGCCGATTCCTTGATGGCCGCCTTGCTGCACGACGTCATCGAAGACCAAGACGTCCCGAAATCCGACCTGGCCGAACGCTTCGGCCCCGACGTTGCCGAGCTCGTCGATGGCCTGACCAAGCTCGATCGGCTCGAATTCGCCACCAAGGCCGAGCAGCAGGCCGAAAGCTTCCGCAAGATGCTGTTGGCCATGGCGCGCGACGTGCGCGTCATTCTCATCAAGTTGGCCGACCGGCTGCACAATATGCGCACCCTGGGCGCCATGGCGCCCGAAAAGCGCCGCCGCATCGCACGCGAAACCCTCGACGTATATTCGCCCATTGCCCACCGGCTGGGTTTGAATTCGCTGTTTCGCGAGCTGCAAGATCTTTGCTTCCAGGCCATCCACCCCAACCGCTACCGGGTGTTGCACAAGGCAATGATGGCGGCGCGGGGCAACCGGCGCGAAGTGCTTGGCAAGATCACCGAAGCCGTCAAGGTGGCGCTGCCGGCGGCCGGCATCGAGGCCGAGGTATCGGGCCGCGAAAAATCGCTGTACAGCATCTATACCAAGATGATCGAGCAAAAAAAGTCGTTTTCCGACGTGCTCGACATCTACGGCTTCCGCGTCATCGTGCACACCCTGCCCGAATGCTATCTTGCTCTGGGCACTTTGCATCAGATGTATCGTCCGGTACCGGGCAAATTCAAAGACTACATCGCCATTCCCAAGCTCAACGGCTACCAATCGCTGCACACCACCCTGGTGGGGCCGTACGGCACGCCGGTGGAGTTCCAGTTTCGTACGCGCGACATGGACCACGTGGCGGAAGAAGGCGTCGCGTCGCACTGGCTGTATAAAGACGACGACACCACGCTCAACGATCTGCAAAAACGCACCCACCAGTGGTTGCAGTCCTTGCTCGATATTCAAAGCCAAACGGGCGATTCGGGCGAGTTCCTTGAGCACGTCAAGGTCGATCTCTTCCCTGATGCGGTGTATGTGTTCACACCACAAGGCAAGATACTTTCCCTTCCGCGGGGCGCTACGCCGGTTGATTTCGCCTATGCCATCCACACCGACATCGGCAACCACGCCATCGCCTCGAAGATCAACGGCGAGTACTCACCCCTGCGCACCGAACTGCGTAGCGGTGATTCGGTCGAAATCGTCACATCACCGTCTTCGCGCCCCAGCGCGCAATGGCTTAACTACGTGCGCACCGGGCGGGCGCGGTCCGAAATCCGCCACTACCTGCGCACGGTCCAATACGAAGAGTCGGTGGCTTTTGGCCAGCGCCTGCTCAATCAGGCTTTCGATCAGTTGCAGCTTCCCCACCCCACCGCCGACGATCCCGAGTGGGAAAAACTCGCCAAAGGGTCAGGAGCCAGCTCGCGCGAAGAAATCCTGGCTGACATAGGGCTGGGAAAACGACTGGCCGCAGTCGTGGCGCGCCGCTTCGCGCCTGAAAACGCCATTCTGGCCACCACTGCGGCAGCGGTGGACGAGCTCACCGCCACAGCCAACACGCCCATACTCATTCAAGGCAACGAAGGCCAGGCGGTACAGTTGGCGCCGTGCTGCGGCCCTTTGCCGGGCGACGCAATCATCGGCGGCATTCGGCTGGGCCATGGCCTGGTCGTGCATATGTCCGAATGCGCGGTGGCCCAGCGCCAGCGCGCACGCGAGCCCGAGCGCTGGATTCCCGTGGCGTGGGGCAGCAATACGGCCCGACACCTTTCCACCCGGCTCGATATCACCGTCATCAACGAAAAAGGCGTGCTGGGTCGCGTAGCGGCCGAGATCACCGACGCCGATTCCAACATTCTGCATCTAACCATGCACGACGACGAAAGCTCGTCCACCACGGTGTTGCACGTTACCGTGCAGGTTGACGGGCGCAAGCACTTGGCACAAGTGATACGCGCCATTCGGCATGTGCCGCAGGTTCAAAGAATCGTCCGCGTCAAGGGCTGACCATCCCACAATATTCCAGCACGGTGTCCGACTCTCACGACTACCGCGAGCCCGCAGCTTACCGGCGTTTTTTTTACAGATGACTCTCGCCGGCTTCGCCTGCCTGACCAGCATGCATCTATGCGACGCCCTACTGCCCGATATTGCGCGCAATCTATCGGTATTTTCGGCGCTGCGTTTCGTGGCCGGCGCTGCCGCCGCCGGCATCGTGCCATGAAACCAGACGCAAACGTCGGATAAAAAGTTTGTTCCTGAATAACACCATGCCCCCACCACGACGACCATTACATAGTACCGAGGCCCTTGCTTCCGAGGGCGCCAAGGCAAGATATTAGCCGATCAACGTCATATGTCCACCTTATCACCCAAGACCTCAGCCACCCCGCCAACGGTCCGCAAGCAAAGCAAGGCGCGGCCGATGCAGATTATGCTGCTGATCATCATCCTCTATGTGGGAATGAATCTGCGCCCATCTCTTGTAGCGGTAGGCCCTGTCATCAGCTCCATACAGAGCGGCCTGGGCCTGTCGGGTACCTCGCTGGGCGCCTTGCTCACCTTGCCGGTGCTGTGCTTTGGGCTGTTCGCACCCTTTGCACCACGGCTGCTGCGGCGCCACTCGGCCGAGCAGATTATCCTGGTCAGTCTGCTTGCGCTGGCGGCGGGCATCGCGCTACGCAGCCTCTTGGGCGCACCGGGCCTGTTCGCCGGAACCCTGCTACTGGGCCTAGCCATCAGTGTGATCATGGTGCTGTTGCCCAGCCTGATCAAGCAACACTTTCCGGTACAGGCCGGGCCGATGATGGGCTTGTACACCACCGCCATCGTGGGCGGCGCGGCCATCGCGGCCGGCGTCACCATTCCCCTTGAAAACTGGCTTAACAAGGACTGGCGACTGTCTCTGGCGTTCTGGACCCTGCCCGCCCTCTTGGCGGCCCTGATCTGGACTCGCGTCAACCGCGGCGGTTCGGCCGCCGCCAAGCCCGGCACCACCGACATACCGCGCCTGCGCGGCAGTTGGCTCGCTTGGCAGGTGACGTTTTTCATGGGTATGCAAGGCGCCATTGCATATTGCATGTTCGGGTGGCTGCCCCTGATCTTGGTCGACCGGGGGCTAAGCGCCCTTAACGCCGGCTTTGTGTTGTCTTGCCTGTTGGCAACTCAGATTTTCACTGCCACCGCCGGGCCCTGGATCGCTACCCGCGGCCCCGATCAACGCCCCGCCATCTTTGTGTTCTTGACCATGGTGCTGATCGGTTTTCTGGGGCTGATCTACGGCCCTGTCAAACTGATCTACCTATGGGCCTCGATATTCGGACTGGGATTCGGCGGCATGTTCGGCATGGCCATGGCCCTGCTGGTGCTGCGCTCTCCCAATGCACAGGTGGCCGCGGCGATCTCGGGTATGTCTCAAGGCGTGGGCTATGTCATCGCAGCCGTATCGCCGCTCATCGTCGGCGTCCTGCACGAACACACCGGCAACTGGAACGCCGCCGCCGTGTTTCTTGTCTTGTTGATCCTCGGAGGATTCTGGTCAGGCTTGCTCGCAGGTCGGCCCCTGCTGATCGAACACACAAGCTCCTTGCCGGGAAGGCCCGTTCAGAAAGACGCTCTGTGAATATGAACTACACGCTGCTGCCACTGCCGTCAATCATCAGGGCTGGAATTCGCCAATGAATATCGCCGGGTCCACCCGATTTCCGTTCAGGCTCACGTTCCAATGCAGATGGGGGCCGGTGGCGCGTCCGGTAGCACCCACCTTGCCGATTACCTGGCCCCGTTTTACGGTCTGCCCCACTTGAACGTCGGCGGCGGAAAGATGGCAATACATGGTCACCAGCCCTTGGCCATGATCCAGGAAGATGGTCTTGCCGTTGAAAAAATAATCATCCACGATGGTGACGACGCCATCAGCAGGAGCCTTCACCGGTGTGCCGTGCGGCACGGCGAAGTCCAGGCCCGAGTGCGGATTACGTTCCTGGCCATTGAAAAAGCGCCGCAGCCCGAAGGGGCTTGAGAGACGGCCGCCATCGACGGGCCGGTCAAGCATGACGTTGCTGGGCAACTCTGGACGAAAGTTGTCGTACGCAGCAATCTGCGCTTTGTACTCGCGCTCGAAGCGGGCGAGCTGGGCCGGGTCCGGGTCGACATGGCGTTGATTCTTGAGCTTGATGTGCTGCTCTTTGTAGCGCTTTTGCCCTACCTGAAAATTTACCCGGCGTGCCTGGCCATCGAGCGTGACATCAAGCGAGTGCTGACCGGGCGGTGTCTTGAGATCGATACCGGCCAGGGCGACCCATTGCCCGTCGCTGTCGCGCATCACCAGCACCGAACGGCCGTCATGCTCCACAGCAGGAGGCTGCTCGGATTCGCCCAACCCCACCACGGCAATGCCGCCCGGCACGGGCTTGTCGAGCGAACGCGCCACATAGCCTTGCGACCACGCGGCGCTGGACAACAATAAAAATAAGCCGGCCCAATATTTGATTAGTTTCATGTCTGTGCTTGCAGCCTGCCGCCCTGCAAACGCAACTGGCGCTGGCAGCGGCTTGCAAGTAGTGGATCGTGGGTGACCAGCACCAGCGTAGCCTGCCTTTCGGACAGCAAGGAAAACAGCAGTTCGATGATGATGGACCCGTTGTGTTCGTCCAAGCTGCCTGTTGGCTCATCGGCCAGCAATAAACTGGGTTCGACAACGAAGGCCCGCGCAAGCGATACGCGCTGCTGCTCGCCGCCTGACAGGGTGCGCGGATAGTGATGTAAACGAGAGGCCAGGCCCACGCGCTTCAGGGCCTCTGTGGCAGCGCCCAAGGCGGGCCGCCCCGCAAGCTCAAGCGGCAACATCACGTTTTCAAGTGCAGTAAGATGAGGCAAAAGCTGAAATGATTGAAACACGAACCCCACATGGGCGGCCCGCAACGCCGCGCGGCCCTCTTCATCCAGGGAAAATAGGTCTTGCCCCAACAGGCTGATTTTTCCCGAGGTGGGAACATCCAGGCCCGCCATCAATCCAAGCAATGTCGACTTTCCTGAACCCGAGCTTCCGGTAATGGCGACGGCATCGCCTTTTGCCACATCAAAACTGACATCGGCCAAAATATCGATGGTGCCGGCCGAATCCACCACCTGCTTGCCTAGATTTTTTACTTCTATTGAATGGACCTGACTCATGCATACCCGCTGGAGATTGTTGATCGCAAGCCTGTTTTTACTATGGTTTGGCGCCGCCCACAGCCAAGGGCCGGAAGAGGCAAACCATAACATTTTAGTCGTCGGCGACAGCCTCTCGGCTGAATACGGTATTCGCCGGGACTCGGGATGGGTAAAAATCATCCAGCAGCGCTTGCTCGACGAGGACCTGGGCTACACGATGCAAAATGCGAGTATAAGCGGAGACACGACCAGCGGGGGCCTTAGCCGTCTGCCTGCGGCTCTTAAGCAGCACGAGCCGGACATTGTGATCATAGAACTAGGCAGCAATGACGCTCTGCGCGGTCTACCCCTTGATATGAGCCGCGATAATCTGGCGCGGATGATCGAGCTGGCGCAAGAGTCTGATGCCCGGGTCATGCTGGCAGGCATGCAGATTCCGCCTAACTATGGCCGCCCTTATTCGGAACAGTTTCGAACGATGTTTGTCGGGCTTGCGGAAGAATACGAGACGGGACTTGTGCCTTTCCTGCTTGAGGGGGTGGCCCTGCAAAAGACGATGTTCCTGGACGATGGCTTGCATCCGAATGAAGCTGCTCAACCGCTTATAGCCGATAACGTGTGGGCTGAATTGCGGCGTATGATTTTGGCGGAATGATGAGCGACCAGCTTCGAACCATTCTGGCTGGCGCTCTTGCCGTGTGGGTCAACCTTGTTGGCCGTCGGGCTGTAAGGCCGCTTGGGCGTCGGGAAGCAAGCGTACCTTGGCGGCTTCGCGCATGGCTCGCAGCACGGCATCTTGTTCGGCGGCCCCCAGGGCCTGGCTGATCTGGCCGGCAAGCGAGGCTTGCAATGCCGGATCGGTCGTGCCGGATTCGGCGCCTTCGACGCGCACCAAGACGTAGCCCTGGCCTCCTTCCACACCCACATAGGCGGGCAAGGCCTGCGCATTGGCAGCGAATGCTGCATCCAGCGCGAGCTTGCCCAGGTCTTGAGGATCGACACGGCTGACGGTTTGCGCTGTGCCAAAGCCTTCGGGCACTTCGCTGCCGGCTTGGCCTTTGAGTGCGGTCAAGACCTCTTCGCCTGCCTGGCGGGCCGCATCGCGCGAACGTTCGGCCAGCAGCCTTTCACGGATGAATTCATCGGCTTTTTCAAGCGGCAGCAGATGCGAGGGCGTGATTTCGTTCACACGAACGACCACCAGGACGCCGGGAGAGATTTCGATCACACCCGAGTTATGCTTATCGGTATAGGTTTGGCTTGAGAACAAGGCTCGCCGCACACGGGGATCATTCAAAATCTGTGCGTCTTCGCTAGCGGCAGCTGCGTTTTCTCCTTGTACATCGGTGGCATCAAGCAGGCCGTCGCGGGCGATGCCGTCGGCGCTTCGCACTTGCAAGCCCAGCGCTTGCGCGGCCGGTTGCAGGCTGCTTTGATCTTCGTACACGAGATCAGTAAGGTTTGTGGCCATCTCGGCATAGCGGTCTGCGGCAAGCTGGCGGCGGATTTCGCTTTCGACCTTGGCCTGAGCCTGTTCGAAGGTTTCTCCGCTTTCGGGCTGCACGTCTTCAGCCACAAAGACGTGAAAGCCGTCTGGGCCTTCGACCGCGCCCGAGGTTTCACCCTTCTTGAGCGCGAAGGCGGCCTGCTCCAACGCCTCTGGCCACGAACCCTGCGTGATCCAGCCCAGGCGGCCGCCGTCATTGGCCGTTCCGGGGTCGTCGGATTCGTTCTTGGCAATTTCCGCGAACTGGCCAGGGTCGGCGGCAACTTTGGCGGCAATGGCTTCGGCCTTGGCCTGCGCTTCGTTGCGCTGGGTGTCGGACGCACCGGAGGGGGCATCAATGAAAATGTGGCTGACCTGCACGCGGGCAGGCATTACGTAGCGCGATTTGTTCTGCTCGTAGTAGGCGCGCATTTCAGATTCGGTAACGTCGGGCACGCCCTGCATAGCAGCGGCCTCGTCCAGCAACAGGTAGCCGGCTGAAACGTATTCGGGCACCTGCAATTGGTCATGGTTGGCATCGTACCAAGCCTTGACGTCCGCATCGCTGATCTGGATTTCGTCCTGATAGTCGGCGGCATCAAATGCGCGCAACCGAACGGTACGCTGGGCGGTCAGGGCCTGGGCGATGGTCTGATTAACCGTTGCGGGCACGCTGGCGGTTGCGCCGATGGGGCCCAGAACGCGCTGCAGGGCCAGTTCGGCGCGCTGTCCCTGTTCGAAGTCGCGGCTGCTGACGCCCATGGAGGCCAGTACTTCGCTATAGCGCTCGGGCGAGAAACGGCCGTCAACCTGTAGTTCTGGAATGGAGGCGACGGCTTCCCGCAGCATGGCGTCAGATACGCTGAAGCGCTCTTGGGTGGCTTCATTGATGATCAGCCTGCGCTCGATCAGGGATTCGAGCAGCGCCGAACGCGCTTCGGCCGTATCCAGTACCGCCGGATCAAACGCGCCGCCGGCATTCGCCTGCAGGCGCTGCAGCTGGTTGCGGCGGGCCTCGTCGAATTCCTGTTGGGTAATCGCCGTATCACCGATTTCGACCAGGTCATGGTCGCCGGAGACATAGGTGTTATAGCCACTGACGCCGATTAGGGCGAACGATGGAAAAATCAGGACCAGCAATATCAGTTGCATCAAACGCTGATGCGTGCGGATAAACTCAAACATGAAAGGACTCGCAGACCTTGCCGCGGGCATTTACACCGCAGCGGCTTATATTGATGTTTATATGATTGCCCGGCGAGTCGGTCACGGCCAACCCGCTTGCGATACCGGCCAAAGCCGAAGCTTTGCAGTTTAACACCACTGGACACCATGCCATGCAGCTTTATGCACACATTATCGCTCATCGCGGCGCGGGTCGGCTGGCGCCGGAAAACACATTGGCCGCCATGCGAGTGGCCGCCCGCCACAAGCTTTCGATGGTGGAGTACGACGTGACCCTTAGCCGCGACGAAATACCCATCGTATTGCACGACCGAAATATACGGCGCACGTCGAATGGGGAAGGCAATGCCGATGAACTGACACTTGCCGAACTGGCCCGGTTCGATTTCGGTGGCTGGCATGGTCCCGAGTACGCGGGCGAACCGCTTGCCACCTTGTATTCCATTGCCGCTTTCACGTTGGCTAATCAAATTCGCAGCAACATCGAGATAAAACCCCAACCGGGCCGCGAGACCCTGACAGGTAAAGTGGTGGCACGCGCTGCGGCAGAGCTTTGGGGCGATGCAGCCCGGCCTCCCCTGCTGTCTTCATTTTCAGAGGCGGCCTTGCTATCGGCCCGCCAGACTGCACCACAGTTGCCGCGAGCCCTATTACTCGAGGGGCCGTTGCCCGGCGACTGGCACAAGCGAGCGGCACGGCTTGGCTGTGTGGCGCTGCATTTGCAGCAAGAGCATATTGATCGCCACGCCATACTGGCCGTGCACGGCAAAGGCTATAAAATAGCCGCCTGGACCGTCAACGACGCACAGCGGGCACAAGACCTGCTGCAATGGGGCTGCGACGCGCTGTTTACTGATGCGGTCGATACGCTGCCCCCCGCCCTTCAAACCATATAGGCCATTTCTTGTTCAGCTACCGACACGCTTTCCATGCCGGCAATCATGCCGACGTGCTCAAGCACGCCATCCTGGTGCACATCCTCGACCATTTCAATCTCAAGGACGGCCCTTACTGGGTCATCGACACACACGCCGGCGCCGGCATCTACGACTTGACCAGCGAGTGGGCCCAGAAGAACGGCGAGGTCGTCGACGGCCTAGACCGCCTGATGGGGCCCGAAGAAAAGCCAGCCTTGATCGAACGCTACCTTGAAGAGGTTCTGCAGTTCAATCCGGATGGCGTCGCCAATTACTATCCGGGCTCGCCCTGGCTGGCTTTGCGGGCGTTGCGCGACAAGGACAGGCTGCGCCTTTTCGAGATGCACCCCTCTGAAATCGAGATACTCAAGCACAATCTGGCGCAGCAGGATAAGCAGGCGGCCCGCCAAACCGCCGTCTATGAAACAGACGGCTTTGCCGACCTGAAGGCTCTGCTGCCCCCACCGACACGGCGCGGCGTCGTGCTGATCGACCCCTCGTACGAAGACAAGAACGACTACCGTAAAGTAATGCAAACGCTGGACGAAGGCCTGAAGCGGTTTGCCACCGGCTGCTACGCGGTCTGGTACCCCTTGGTCCAGCGCCGCGAGGCCCAGGAAATGGCGCGCGCGCTGGAAAGGCTCAAGGTGCAATGGACCCACGCCTCTTTGACCGTTCGCAAGCCCGCCAAGGAAGGGTTCGGGCTGCATGGCAGCGGCATGTTCGTTATCAACCCGCCCTACACCTTGTATGAACGCCTGCAGCAGGCCCTGCCGTGGCTGAGCAAGGTGTTGGCTCAAGACAATAGAGCCTCGCATACATTGACCCGGTCGCGCTGATGCTGATGCCACAAGGCATGACCGCAAACATGCCCGCCCTCCAAAACCCTGCCTGTGTCCGCCGCCCGGCGGATACCGGCGCCGGGCCCCGCTACAGGAACTGCTCGCCCTCGCGCAGATAGCGCCATTTTCCCGGAGGCAGATCGCCCAACACGATGCGGCCCATTCGTACCCGCTTCAGACCGATTACCTTCAGGCCCACCATCTCGCACATACGGCGTATCTGGCGCTTTTTTCCTTCGCACAATACAAAACGCAACTGGTCATCGTTTTGCCATTCGACCTGGGCCGGCTTGAGCGGCTGGCCGTCCAGGCTAAGCCCATGGTTAAGCAGCTTGAGGCCGTTGGCCCCGATTCGGCCTTCCACCCGGACGAGATATTCTTTGTCGATGTCGGAATGCTCGTCTATCAGTTGGCGCGCGATGCGGCCGTCTTGGGTAAGCACCAGCAGGCCCTGGGAATCAATATCCAGTCGGCCGGCCGGCGCCAGCCCGCGCAAATGCGCAGGATCGAAGGGAAAGGGCGAACGCGAGGGATTATGCAGGGTGCGGGCCGAAATCAGCGACACAGCGGGCCGGTAGCCGCGCTCGGCCTGAGCCGACACATACCCCACCGGCTTATTGAGCAGGATGGTGACGCGCGAACCCTGGCGTCGTTGCGCCTGCTTTTCGAGCGTTATTTTCTGGGTCGGATAAGCCTTGCTGCCCAGTTCGGAAACCACTACGCCATCGACACGCACCCAGCCGCGTTCGATATACGCATCGGCCTCGCGCCGCGAGCACATGCCGCGCTCGGCCATCAACTTCGAAATTCTTGTTTTTTCCATGAGTGGAAGATGTGTCTTGCTTTATTGATAGCTGGCAGGGTCGGGCGAGTCAGTCGGGTTGGCAATGACCCGTTTCAGCTCGGCCGACATCGGCCAGTTCAGGTTGATATTACGGGGGGGAATTGGCTGCGTGAACCACTTTTCATACATCTTTTCAAGGCGGCCGTCTTTCATCATTGCCTGGACGGCCTCGTCGACCGCTTCTTTGAATTGCGGGTCGTCCTTGGGAAGAATCATGCCATACGGCTCGACCGTATAGGCTTTTTCGCTGATCGCCCATTCGTCGGCGTTACGCGAATTGGCCACCAGGCCCGCCAATAAAATATCGTCCATGAAGAATGCGAGCGCTCTTCCGCTGTTCACGGTAAGAAACGCTTCAGAATGGTCTTTGGCGTTCATGATGCGCATGCCCAGCTTTTCCTGGGCGTTTACTTGCGTCAGCCAGCGCAAATTGCTCGTTCCCGCGGTGGATATAACCGTAGCGCCCTTGAAGTCGGACAAATCGTTCAAGTTGGATTTCTTGAGCGATGCAAAACGGGTGGAGGTGACAAAAGTGGTGGGCGCAAAGCTGACCTGTTGCTGGCGCTGCTCGTTGTTGGTGGCCGAGCCGCAACTGATGTCGACTGTGCCGTTGGCCACCAGCGGAATTCGCGTCGACGAGGTAACAGACACCTCGCGTACCTGAAGCTGCTCCAGCCCCAGCTTCGCCTTAAGCGCCTCGACAATGCCGTGGCAGATGTCGATGGAATATCCCACGGGCTTTTGCGCATCGTCCAGGTATGAGAACGGAATAGACGACTCTCGCACGCCCAACGTAATTTGTGCTGTGTCGCGAATTTTGTCGAGCCGGCTCTGGGCTTGTGCGGCCATGGGCAAGGCCATCAGCGCCGCCAGCGTCAGGGTCAGAAATTTCATTGTGCCTCCTGGTTATTGCAATTTACGGTGTTGCTACAGCGCCTCGACGCCGCACTCGCCAGTGCGTATGCGTATCGCCTGCTCGACGGGCAGTACAAAAATCTTGCCGTCGCCGATCTTGCCGGTGCGCGCGGCTTTGACTATGGCCTCGATGGCGGATTCCACCATATCGGCGGGCACGACCACTTCCACACGTATCTTAGGCAAAAAATCGACCACATATTCGGCGCCCCGGTAAAGCTCGGTATGGCCTTTTTGGCGGCCGAAGCCCTTTACTTCAGCGACGGTGAGACCGCTGACGCCGATCTCGGCCAGGGCTTCGCGCACCTCATCGAGCTTGAAGGGTTTGATAATTGCCGCGATCAGCTTCATGTGTCGTGCTCCATAAGTATGTGTCCGGTTCGACCGGGGGTCGGATCTAATCTGTGTGCAGTACTGATCGCGATCATCAGTCGCGGTAGCCATTGGCGATGGGCATGCGCCAGTCTTTGCCGAAGGCACGCGATGTAATCTTGGGCCCCACCGCGCCCTGCCTGCGCTTGTACTCGCTGATGCGGATCAGGCGAGCCACCTGGGTCACGGTTTCATGATCGTAACCCGACTGCACAATCTGTTCGACTGACTGGTTCTGCTCGACATAACGCTCAATAATGGCATCGAGCACCTCGTACGGAGGCAGACTGTCCTGGTCGGTCTGGTCGGGCCGCAGCTCGGCCGAAGGCGGTCGGGTGATGATACGCTCTGGAATAACCGGCGAGAGCTCATTGCGCCAGCGCGCAAGGGCGTAAACCATGGTCTTGGGCACGTCTTTAAGCAAGGCAAACCCGCCCGCCATGTCGCCGTACAGCGTGCAATAGCCCGTGGCCAGCTCGGATTTATTGCCGGTGGTCACGACCAGGCTGCCGAACTTATTGGATAGCGCCATCAGCAATGTGCCGCGAATCCGGGCCTGGATGTTTTCTTCTGTGGCATCAGGCTGCAAGCCTGCAAAAAGCGGCGCAAGCGCCTCGTCAAAACCGTCGGCCAAAGGGCCAATCAAGATTTCGTCGTAGGCAACGCCCAGGCCCCGCGCCATGTCGCGCGCATCGGACAGCGATATATCGGCTGTGTAGCGTGACGGCATCATCACGGAGTAGACCTTGTCGGCGCCCAGGGCGTCCACCGCCACGGCCAACACCAGGGCCGAATCCATGCCGCCCGACAGGCCCAGCACCACCTTGCTGAAACCGGATTTGGCCATATAGTCGGACAAGGAAAGCGTAAGCGCCTTATAGACCTGTTCGAGCATAGGCGGCCATTGCTCGGGCATGGCTTGCAACGGTCCGCCCTGCGTGCAGACTTGGCCGTTTACAGGCAGGCCCTGCCCGTCAAGTTCGATGATGCCGAAGGCTTCCTGAAACACCGGCAGCCGGCCGCGTACGGCGCCCTGGGGATCAAGCACAAAAGAAGCGCCGTCGAATACAAGTTCGTCTTGACCACCGACTTTGTTGACATAGACAGCGGTGATGCCGTGCACGTTGGCGCCCACCTGCGCGTGTCGCAATTGCTGCTTGTCGACGGAATACGGAGAGGCATTAAGCACGAGCAATACCTGGGCGCCATGCTGCTGTGCCATGGCTGGGCTTTCAGGCAGCCACGCGTCTTCGCAGATATTAAGCCCGAATCGCAGACCCTTGACATCGAATACGACGGGTTCACGCCCCGGCGAGAAATAGCGCTGTTCGTCAAATACGCCGTAATCGGGCAATTCGTGTTTGCAATAGCAAGCCAATACGCGGCCCTGGGCCACGACAGAGGCGACGTTGTACAGTTTGCCGTCAATGCGTCGCACATGTCCCACGACGACCCGCAGGTCGGCGTCGACGGCGTTCAAATCGGCGCACAGGGTCTCGAAGACCCGATCGTGCCTATGGATGAACTCGTCGCGCAGGAACAGGTCTTCGGCGGGGTAGCCGGTAAGGGTCAGCTCTGGCGTCAGCAGCAGATCGACGGCATGCTGCCGCGCCCAACGCGCAACCTCAAGAATCTTGCCCGCGTTCGCCTTCAGGTCGCCCACGCGGGAATTGATCTGGGCAAGACCGACTTTTACAGCCGTCATGGACAGTGGCCTGTATTTTGAAACCATGGAAAACAAAATTATCGCATGCGGCGTATTGTGCGCCTACGTTATGCTAAGGGCGCATCTTTTTTGGGTTCTTAAACGCCTCTGATGCAGGGGATGTTTCTGCCGGGCGGTCGGGCGGTTTGCGGCAGCGCCCTCCAACGCCCGGCAAAAACATCCCCTGCATCAGAGGCTGGAGTTGGCGGCCAATGCGAGGCCGACACTTCGTCGGTATACGCAAGGACACGGTACCTGCGGGCAGCTTGAAGCTGGCGGCCAATGCGACGAGGTCAACGCTTCGCGGGAAGGAAACAATTCTGGCCAAAGCGAAAATCTTCGAGTCCACACAAACGCAAGCCGTCGGGTGCAGGGTCCTTTAGAACGGGCGTTGGAGGGCGCTGCCGCAAACCGCCCGACCGCCCGTTCTAAAGGACCCTGCACCCGACGGCGCTTTAAGAGCCCAATAATCGCTTAAAGACCCAACAACGCCCTTCAATCCTCCGGCCGAGCCGAGCCGCCCCCTCTCAAACCATAGACAAAATCAGCCCCCGAAGGCGCCTGATAAAGTTGCAGCGAAAGCTCTGGCAAAATGGCCAGCAAGTGATCGAACACATCGCCCTGGATACGTTCGTACTCCACCCAGGCCGTATTCGCCGAGAAACAGTACACCTCAACCGGTATCCCTTCGGATTCCGGCTCCATCATGCGAACAATCATCAACATATCCTGCCGCAATTCGTTGTGTTGCTTCAGATACGCCAACGCATAAGCTCGAAACGTGCCCAAGTTGGTCAGGCGCCTGCGATTAACCTCTTCGGCGGCTAGTTCACCCAAGGCGCGATTGCTTTTGCTGAGATCCTCTTCCTTGCCTTCCAGATAATCCCTTAACAAATGAAAGCGACACAGATTGCGGATTTCGTCTTCGGTAAGAAAGCGCACGGTCGCCGCATTGATGCGCAAAGTGCGCTTGATGCGCCGCCCGCCCGACTCGAACATATGGCGCCAGTTGCGGTAGCTTTCCGAGAACAGCTTGTAGGTGGGAACCGTGGTGACAGTCTTGTCCCAGTTCTGCACCTTGACCGTGTGCAGCGCAATGTCGATGACGAAACCATCGGCGTTGGCCTGCGGCATCTCGATCCAGTCGCCGATGCGCAGCATGTCGTTGGTGGTCATCTGCGTGCTGGCGACAAGTGATAGCAAGGTATCCTTGAACACCAACAACAGCACTGCCGACAGCGCACCCAGACCAGAGAGCATCAACAGCGGCGAGCGGTCTATCAGCAGCGAGAAGACCAAAATGACGCAAATGCCCCAAAGAATTATCTTCGCCAGTTCCAGATAACCCTTGATTGACCGCGTCTGAGCCCGCGTCGTGGCCGAGTAAGTGTCCAGCCAGGCCTTGAGCAGGCCATTGATCACAATGAAAAAGTAAACCAGGCACACCGCCTGCAAAAAGCGCGATACAGGACCCACGTATTTTTCAGTGATCGGCAACAGCGTGACATTGATCGTCACCACCAATATCGGAACCAGATAGCCGACGTGACGAAACACGCGACGCCGTTGCAGTGCATCTGACCAGTCTTCGCGGCCCACCGCTTTGAGCATGCGCCGCGCCACCGCCACGACGACTTTGCGCGTGATCCAACTGGCCACCAATACCAGAACAACCAGCACTATCAGCCCGATCACCACTTGGGCCCAGATCGAGTCCGGAATATGGTTGCCAAGCCAGTTGTTGCCCAGCCACGCCGCCATGAGATTATTTTTTTCTATTGCCAGTTCCATATTCACTTGTCGCGCCCGTAAAGCGCCCTATGCTCGCGCGATAAACGCCCTTGGCCGGACGGCCGGCGATTCGTGCGATCAAAAGCCTAATACAATACTCTATTCGCGCAAAGCTCTTACGCACCTGTTTTATAATCCGCCCCTATGTCCAAAAATACCCCCTCCGCCGGCCAAGACCAATTTTCCAATAAAGCTCAAGCCTGGTCTGCGCGTTTTTCCGAGCCTGTTTCCGAACTCGTCAAGCGCTATACAGCCTCGGTCGGCTTCGATCGCCGCCTGGCCGCCGTGGACATCCAGGGCTCTCTGGCGCATGCCGACATGCTGGCCTCAATCGGCTTGATCACCCCGCAAGACAACGCCGACATACAGCGCGGCATGGCGCAGATTCTGCAAGAAATCGAGCAAGACGCATTTGAATGGTCGATCGACCTTGAAGATGTACACCTCAATATCGAAAAACGCCTGGTCGAGCTTATCGGCGATGCGGGCAAGCGCCTACACACCGGCCGTTCGCGCAATGATCAGGTGGCCACCGACATCCGCCTCTGGCTGCGCGCGGAAATCGACACCAGCATTGAGCTATTGCGTCAGTTGCGCCGCAACCTGGCCGAACTGGCGCAACAGCACGCAGACACCATTTTGCCCGGCTTTACCCACTTGCAGGTCGCCCAGCCGGTCACCTTCGGCCATCACTTGCTGGCCTACGCCGAAATGTTCGACCGCGACGCGCAGCGTCTGGCCGATTGCCGCAAGCGAGTCAACCGCTTGCCGCTGGGCGCGGCCGCATTGGCAGGCACTTCGTACCCCATTGATCGCGAGCGCGTGGCGCAAAGCCTGGGTTTCGAAGGCCTTTGCCGCAATTCGCTCGATGCCGTTTCCGACCGAGATTTCGCCATCGAGTTCTGCGCCGCCGCCGCCCTCATCATGACCCACATCTCGCGGCTGTCAGAAGAGCTGGTGCTGTGGATGAGCCCGCGCATCGGTTTCATCGACCTGGCCGACCGTTTCTGCACCGGCAGCTCGATCATGCCGCAAAAGAAGAACCCCGACGTGCCCGAGCTGGCGCGCGGTAAAACGGGCCGTGTCAACGGCCACCTGGTCGCCCTGCTTACCCTCATGAAGGGCCAGCCCCTGGCCTACAACAAAGACAACCAGGAAGACAAAGAAGGCCTGTTCGATTCGGCCGACACCATCCGCGACACACTTACCATCTTTGTTGACATGGTCAGCGGCATTCGCGTCAAGCCCGAGGCCATGCGCGCCGCAGCGTTGCAAGGCTTTGCCACCGCCACCGACCTGGCCGATTACCTTGTCAAAAAAGGCATTCCCTTCCGCGACGCCCATGAAACCGTGGCCCACGCCGTACGCTCTTGCGAAGAACAAGGCTGCGATCTGGCCGACCTGTCGCTGGAGCAATTGCAGGCGTTCCACGCCTCGATCGAATCAGACGTGTTCGATGTGCTGACCCTGGAAGGCTCTGTGGCTGCTCGCAGCCATATCGGCGGCACCGCCCCCGAACGCGTGCGAATCGAAGCCCGGCGGGTGCTGGACGAAACCCGCTAAAAATATTTCAGCAACTGCATCCACACCCTTGGCTTGCGGTCTGAATCGCTGCGCGGTTCCGAGTTCAGCCGCCAGGCGGCAACGGCGCTAAGCTGCCACCCGTATTGAGCCCAGCCCAGGCTCAGGCCGGTGGCGCTCAGGCTGCGGTGGTTGTCGCCCGCCGCCCATGGCTTCTTGTTGAGGGTGACGCGGCCGTAGTCCACAAAGGCGCCCACATGCCAGGCGGGCGCGAAGGCGTAGCGCAGTTCCATGCTGCCCATCCAGCCCTGGTCGCCGCTGGCCTCGCCCTGGGGATAGCCGCGCACGCCATAGGCGCCGCCCAGGCCCAGCTTCTCGGACGAATCCAGATTTTTGTTGGCCCACTGCGCCTGCAGGCGCGTGTACAAGCTGAATTTGTCGTTCAGGCGCTGCAGGCGCAGCGCCGAGGCCGTCAGCTTCTGGAAATTGCCCGCCGTTTGGGCGGTAAGGTCGTCGATGGCCTGGTCCAAAGCCCCGTTCAGGGCAAGGCGGCCGCTGCTGTACGACAGCGCGAAACTGGTCACCCCTCCGCCGCCGAAACTGTCGCGCATGTCGCCGGTGACCGAGGCCGTCCACACCCGGGAATGCTTCAGGGTGTCGAAGCCCAGCAGATCGATCTTGTCGTGCAGGCGCTTGTAGTCGTATTGAAGTTGTCCATACAGGTTGAAGCTGCGGCTGCGCACCAGGGGCTGGATCATATAGCCGCTGGCGATGCTGGCCCGGCCATGGGCGTCCAGCACATCAAAATCGCGTGCCAGTTCGTAGCGCATGTTCGAGAACGAGGCGCCCACCCGCGTGGCCCATGGCCCAACCGGCAACTGATACGCCAGCCTGTAATAGGTTTGGTGCTCGTCGGTGCCCATCAGCCTTAGCGTGGCCACGTCGCCCAGGCCCAATGGGTTGTTCAGGTTCAACGTACCGCCCAAGCGCCACTGACCCGTATAGCGGCTGCCGTAATTGTCCAGGTCGATGGACCCGCTTACCAGCGGGCCGGGCTTGACATTGACCAGCAGGTCGGAGGCCCCCACGCTGGCGCCCGGGCGCAAGGTGGCGTCCACCGACACGCCCGGCACGTCGGAAACCAGCAGCAGGCTGCGCTCAAGGGCCTCTCCCCGCACGGAATCGCCGGTTTCCAGGTCTTGCAACGGAGCCAGCGCCCAGCCGCCGGCTCGCGTTTGATTATCAACCGCAACCTCGCCGTAGCGGCCTTCGAGAATGGCGATGCGCACCTGGCCGTCGTTGATCTCTTGCGCGGGCAGATAGGCACGCGCCAGCACATGGCCCTGTTTGCGATAGTAGGCAGTGATGCGCGCCACGCCCGCCTGCAAGTCGGCCAGGCTTACCTCGCGGCCTTTAAGATCTTCAAGCAATGGCAGAAGCTGTGCATCGGACACTGCCTGATTGCCGCTAAGCGCAAAGCCTTGAACCCGCAGCGTGGCGCCGTCGGCGGCCACGCCGGATTCCTCGGTAACGGGAACATCCAGCCGCAAGCCGGATTCGGAAGGCAGGGTAAGCGGCGCGGCTTCCATCTCGCGCATGGACTGCCCCGCATCGGGCGTGCCCAGGATGGACTGCGCTGCAACGGGCGCGGTCGGCAGCGTCAAGGCCACGGCCAAAAAAGTACCGAACGCACGCGCGCTTGACATGCTTTGAACTATACGAGAAACACCCGGGACAATACGAACCGCAGACGCCATGTCAGATTCCATCGGGCATGCGAAGCCCTTCGTTTTCTATGTTGTAAAGGGATGAGGGCTGCGAACCGCCTGGGGCCGGCCCCCCTTCGGTCTCGCGGTCGAATGCCATGGGCCCCTGCGGCGTATTCTTGGCCGAAAAGACCGCCGCGCGATAGGCTTCGGCCAAGTCGCCCAGATCATCGTCAATGTCGGCCATCGCAATGACCAGCTCGCCGCCGATGAAGTTCATCGTGTAGTTGCCCCCGGCATCGAGGCTGCCTTGCCAGATGGTGTAGCTGCCCGGCAATTCGCCGGAATCGCGAACCAGAGCGCCGTTCAGCGCATCGTCGAACGCCAGGCTGCCGTCAACGATGCGCCAGGTCAGCGCCGGGTCGGCCTGACCGAGACGCTTGCGTTGGTCGTCTGCCGCCACCGTGATGGAACGCCGGTCGATGCGGCCGATGTCGCCGGAAGCCGTGTCGCCGTTGACTCGGTAGCCGTAGACCTTGGCTCCGCCAACGATTTCGTAGGCGTTCACCAACTGCAAACCATCGACCGTGACGGTTTTACCTTCGCCGGCGTTCGAGTCGCTATAGCGTCCTTCCGAAGGCTTGGAAAACTCGACCCCATCGCCGGCCTGCAGACCGCCTTTCAACTCGTAGTTTGAATCGGTCAGCACAGCCAAGTCGGTGCCGTCATAAGTTTTGGAAGTTGCACCCTTCAATCCGATATCAAGCACCGGCGCCAGGGTATACAACACGCCGTTGCCCTGGCCCATTATGGCGCTTGAGCCGTAGTGCGCGTTGTATTGTTTGAAATCGTAGGCCAGACCAGCCAAGGTATCGCCGGCCGGGGTGCTCGACCAGATGCGCCAGTCGCCCTGGCCGACCTGCAAGGCATCGGCGCCCAGCGTATTGGTGAACGCCTGCCCCGCCACCAGATCGATGTCGCCGCTTCCATGAACGCGCACGGTGCCTGAGGTGGGCAGAGGAGCGCCGAGCGGATCGAAGGCTTCGACCAGGGTAAGGTCGCCGGCAGTGCGAATCGCGATGTCGCCGTTGCCGGTTACCCGGGCCTGGCCAAGCGCCAGATCGGTGGCATTGGCAAACCATAAACCTGTGCGGGCCGAGGCCTGCATCATTCCAACGCGATGCGCACCTTGGTCCAGGGCGATTGCTCCGTCGTCGCTACGCACGTCGAGTTGGTCGGCCGTGATGACGCTGCCTTCGACAGCGGCAATGTCGTCGCCTGCCTGCATGAAGACCGCCGTAGCCGTAAGATTGGCATCCAGAAGCAGGCTGCCCTCTGAACTTAGATCGATTGTGCCGTCCTTGCCATTTACGGCAACATCGCCACTGATCGCAAGATAGCCTTCGGCATCGCAACCGCATGCGCCGATTTCAATGCTGCCCGCGTCGCCGGTTACGGTGACCGTATTGTTGACCAGCACGGTCGAACCGCTAAGAGAAATATTGCCGTGGTTGCCGGTTACGGACAAAGCCCCGTTGGAGACAAGGTCTTCAGCGACAGAGGCGCCGATTTTGCCCCCGTCTCCCGTTATGTTGACAGCGGACCCATCACCTATCGTCAGCTCGCCGCCCAAAAGCGCGATGTTGCCGTTATTTCCCTTAATCGATACGTCACCGCTCACCCAGAGCCCGTCGTCCGCCATCATGAAGATCGTGCTGTCGTCACCTTTTATCGATACTTCATCGTTGATCAGAATGTCGCCGCAGCCATCGTCGGTGCACGCGGCCAGTGCGATCACCCCTTCATCGCCCTTGATCGCAAGCTGCGAGTCAACTTGAATGAAGCCGCCGGATATTGCGATGATGCCCTTGTCGCCATCAATGGATACATCGCCGTCGATCAAAACAACTCCGTCCATCGACAGGCCGAAGCTCGGGTCCAGGTGGCTGTCCGGCGTGACGTCGGCGATGTCAAGGGCTCCGCAGTCTCCGCAGGCTGCAAGCGCGATCACCCCCTCGCCGCCTTCCACGCGCAGTGACCCGTCCGTTTGAACAGTGATGTCCTGACCCAATAGGCCGATCCGTGCGCCTTCGCCGGTAACCAATACGGAATCGCGAATGGAGATGGCGCCGTCGGCCATCATCATGACGGTGCCGTCATCCCCATTCACCGATACCGCGCCATCTATTTCAATAGAGCCGGCGCCGCAACTTGGGTCGCCGCAAGCAGCAAGCATGATCTCGCCATCGCTGCCTTGAACATCCAGCGATCCCCCTGATTGAATGGAGACATCGCCACCGAACATAAGAATTTGTCCGTTGTTTCCGTGTACCGATACAGCATCCCTAACTGAAATGGTGCCATCGGCCATCATCGCAATAATGCCGCCATTGCCATCCACCGAAACCGCGCCGTCTATATCGATATCGCCATTACCGCACCCGCCGCATGCCGACATAGTGATGTAGCCGCCGTCGCCATTGGCCGTTACGTCGGCGTTTACCGCGATGTCGCCGCCAAACAATGAAATCGTCCCGCCTTCGTTCACCAAAAGATCAGCGTTTACAACAACAGCATCGTCGCCCTGCAAACTGATGGAGCCATTTGTCGTCAGACGGGCCAAATTCTCAACCGTCAAGGCACCCGCCGCCGATGCGAAGATGAAGCCATCATCTCCAATCATCGAAAGCGCGGCGCCTATATTAATGTTCCGTCCCGCGAACAAGCTCAAACCTGCATCGCTACCAGAGGCGGTAATTTCGGCGTTAATGTTGATATCGTTATGTGCGATGAGGGTCAGGGTATTACTTGAAGTCCAACTGACCGCTGCCTCCACGTAGATGTCGCCGGCGTCATCACCTGATTCAACGGTTACTAGTTCTACGTTGGTGCTACCGCCGCTACTATCATTTAATATGCCGGACAATGTAGCTGCCCCGATACCGCTTTCCGTCTGTGAATCGTTGCCCTCCCAAATCGTAAAATCCGTCGGATCGATCAGCCAAGTTCCCGTCTTGCCCTGCGGGGCAAAAGTGGTGACCATGACGTCATCGGCCACCTGCACATAAGCCCCCGATGTATCGATGAAACCCCCATCGCCGCCATCAGGCGCGCTGGCGTCCAGCTTGCCGTCCACCTTCACCGTGCCGCCGGAGAAATCGCCCAGCAGCACGATCTTGCCTTCGCGGTTTTCAAGCGTGCGGGCTTCGATGACGCCGGTGTTGTTGACCACGGTTTGCAGCAAGGCGTCGGAGGCGTGGGCGGTCATGAGGACCTGGCCGCCGTCGGCCTGGATGAGGTGACCGTTGTCGACCAGGGCGTTCTTGGCGGCCTGGTCGATCTGCACGTTCAGCAAGCCGTCGCCGGCGAAATCGAGGGTGAAGGCGTTGCCGGCCGCCAAGGCCACCGTGCCCATACGCGCCTGGATGACGCCGTGGTTGTGCACTTGCCCGCCCAGCAAGGCCACAGCCCCGCCGTCGGCCGCTGTAATGCGGCCCCGGTTGACGACCGAGGCGGGTTGGTCTTGAGCGGCGTCAAGCGCCCCTTCAGTCGAAGCGCTGTCGGCCAGGAAGCGGTAGTTGCCCGCCATGAAATCGGTGTTGCTGATGTTGAGTGTTGATGCCACCAGGGCGCCCACGTCAACCTGCGCGCCCTGGCCGAACAGCACGCCGTTGGGGTTGACCAGGAAGACCCGGCCGTTGGCCTGCAACCGGCCCATGATCTGGGAGGCATCCGGGCCAAGCACCCGGTTAAGCGCCACCGCGTCGGCGCCGGGCTGGTTGAAGCGCACTGTATTGGCTGCGCCGATGTTGAATTGCTGCCAATCGATGGACATGCGCTGGCTGGCCTGGTCGATGGCCAGCGTGCCGCCACCCGGGGAACCGATGACGCCTGAACCAGCCACCACCTGCCCGCCGGTTGGCAGGGCCTGGGCCAATGCCGTCGCCGGTGCGGCCAGCGTCAGCGTCAGCAGCGCCGGCGTCAAGACGGCAGTTCGCATGCTTTGGCAAAACATCGCGTGGCGACCCGCACGAGCCGGCTCCGTTTTTGCCGCGCCGCCACCGGCTTTGCCGCGGCGCTGTGCCTGTTCGTCCGTAACGACCTGCGGGTCGCGCGCCCGGCTCCACACAAGGTTGAATATGCGATTCATATTTTTCTCTGGAGAATTGGATATCGCAACAGACGGCCACCGGTGTGAGGCGTTGCCCCAATTAACCAGGTTTTGTCTCCGTTTGGCGCCTTCAACGTCGCCGCTAAACAACGCTTCGCGAAATAAAAAGTTTCAGAAACTTTTTAATGCGTTTGTTTTATCTTATTATTTTTTGCACGTTAAAGATACAAATACATCAAAAAAGCGCCCGACCGGAGCCGGCGGGGCGCCCTTTCAGGGGTGATTCGCAAGCAAGCGATTTAGTCGTTGGTGGGGGAACCCAGCGAACGTTGGAAATAAGAGACGACCTCGCCTCGATCAATGACTACGCGCAGTCGACGGGCTGAATCGACCACCACCTCTACTGCCTGATCAAGCGATCGAACGGCGTAAAGATCATCCAGCAAAGAAGCATCGTGGTTCGTAAGGTGATGCAAGGCTTCAATGGTATTGGGCGAAATGTTCATGAGTGTCTCTACCTCAAGTGAATAACGGATGATCAACGCGCGGAAGTTTTGAATTGGCTTGGCCCCGCCGGCACGTTATGCTTGGATAAACAGTTCACAGAAAACTTACAGTTTGAGTGATTTGATCAAAGCAGCGTAAGCCGCGCGTAAGCTAGAAGCAGTCATGAGCCATACCATCCCCTATCGGCCCAGGCTTTCCATTCAACTGCTCGGAGAAACCCGCTTTCTTAGAGACGGCGCCCCATGGAAAGGAAAGCACTACGATAAAGTTACCGCGCTACTGGCCTATCTGGCAGTCGAAGCCGACCGAAGTCATTCCCGCGAGCATTTGGCCTCTTTGCTTTGGCACACCCTGCCTGCCGACGCCGCGCGCACCAACTTGCGTCAAAGCTTGTATTATCTGCGCCAGCTTTTTGGGGCCGATGCCGACACTCTGCTGCTGGCCGACAGGGAATCGGTTCGCTTCAACTACTCGCCGTCGCATTGCTGGATAGACGTCAAGACTCTCACCGAGCAGGCGCCCACCTGTCATAAGTGCCCCACAGCGCCCATGTCCCCACCTTGCGAGCACTGTCTGAGCCGCCTCAAGTCCCGGGCAGATTCTTACCAAGGAGAGTTCCTGGCCGGCCTCACGCTTGCCGATGCCCCTGACTTCGACGTATGGCTGGATGCGCAACGACAAAGCTTGCGCGGACGCGCGTTCTCCTGCGCCGAACGGCTTCGCAACGCCTACGAGACGCTGGCGCGGCCCGGGCCCGCCATTGCTTATGCGCAACGCTGCGTGCAACTCGAGCCTTGGAACGAGGCAGGCCACCGGGAACACATGCGCCTGTTGGCCATGGCCGGGCAACATGGCACGGCCGAAGCCATGTACGATGCTTTCCGCGACACCTTGGCACGAGACCTGAACGTCGAGCCCGAACAAAGCACCCATACGCTTTTTGAAACCATTCACAAAGGCGAGCTCGAACCGCAACAAGACACCCATCCGGTAGAACCGCTGCCGTTTGCGCCGGAGACGCCCACAGGCCGCCGGCAAGCCACCATACTTTGCTGCCATCTCGACCAGTCATCGGCCGCGCCTCGGGAATCCATCGAGCAACTGGCGCAAGCACGTTCGCTGTGCGCAACGATATTGCGGCGCCACGCCGGCCATATCACCTTGGGGCAAGGCGGCCACCTGTACGCATATATCGGCTATCCCCAGGCTTCGGAACATGCCGGAGAGCTGGCGGTGCAGGCCTCTCTCGAGCTGCAATCACATTTCAGCGATCGTTATCGCTTTCGCGTGGGCATCCACACCGGCATCATCCTGGCGGGTTTTGACCCCGCCCTGCCCGATATCGTCGGGAACGTATCGGCCATTGCCTGGCGGCTTTGCAAGCGCCTGCAAAAAAGCGGTATCGCCGTCAGCGAACCCACTCGTCTCTTGTTGCATGGCCGCTTCAAGCTCGATGAGCTCAGTCCCTTGCTGATTACCACTGAAGATGCCCCGAACACATACGTGCGAATGCCGGCCCACAAACTTATCGGCCCGTCGCCCATCGCCGCACCAAATGTCGCCGCCGCAACATCGGAAACGGCACTGATCGGCCGCAAGGCCGAGCTGCGCCGTCTCAAAGATCTTTGGGATGGAGCCTGCTCCGGCGACCCTCAGTTCCTGGTTATAAGTGGCGAGCCGGGCATGGGGAAAACACACTTGGCAGCCGCCCTGCATCAGCTGATCGATGCGGGTACCGCCATCGTCCGACACCTGCACTGCTATCCCGAGCGCCAACATACGCCGCTCTATCCTGTAATTGGGCTGCTCGAATCCATTATGGGTTTCTCGGTGGACGACACCACATTGCAACAGCAAGAGAAGCTCACGCGCTACCTCAAGCTTCATCACCCGGCCATCGCACGCCAAGCCACACCTTTATTGCTGTCGATGCTGGCGATCGCCGCTGCCGACACACCGGTGCTATCGCCGCGCCAGCGCAAGCTGCAAACCCTGGACATGCTCCTGACGCTGCTCGACAGCATGACCTTGCGCCAACCGATGCTGCTGCTTATTGAAGACGCCCAATGGCTGGACGTTACCAGCCGCGATCTGCTCGAGCGACTGGTTCACAGGCGAGACAGGCACAGGTTGTTCACGCTGCTTACAGCCCGCCCCGAGTTTCGTCCGTCCTGGCTGCACGACGACTCGGTGATGCAGCTTACGCCCTTGAAGGAAGAACATATTGCAAAGTTGGCGCGCGCGGTTTCAAACACCCTGCCACGCCACACGGTCGAGCGCATCGTTCAACGCGCCGACGGCATTCCCCTTTATGCTGAAGAAATGGCCCGAATCGGCGTCGGCGACCAGGAAGACGCCATACCGACTACCTTGCACTACATGCTGCTGACACGTCTCGATACGGTGCCGCACGCACGTCGCTTGCTGCAACTAGCCGCAACCCTGGGGCGCACATTCGAAAAAGAGCTGCTCCAACGCATCAGCACTCTTAGCGAAGACAAACTAGAAGCCATACTTGGCGAATTGGTCGAGGCGCGCCTGATCACTCCCCTTTCACGAGACAATGTCTATCAATTTCATCATGCACTGATTCAGGAAGCCGCTTACGGGTCGCAGATATTGCCCGACAAGCGTGCTGCGCATCTCAAGGCGGCCAAGGCGCTCGAGTTCCACTCGGCGCGGCGCGCAGTTCAGCGGCCGGGCGAACTGGCCCGTCACTACACCGCGGCCGGAGATGCGCGTGCAGCCATACCATGGTGGCTGCTTTCGGGACGCCAGGCGCTACGCGTCTCGGCCTGTGCCGAGGCGGCGGATGAACTGCAGCTGGGCCTGAATTTGATCCCAAGCCTGCCAAGCGACGCTCAACGCAATGCTCTCGAATTAAAGCTTCTGCTGGCTTTAGGCCAGGCCTTGCTGCTGCTGCGCGGCTACGGTTCCGAAGAAGCCGCCAAGGTCTACGACCAGGCCCTGGCGCTGGACGATTCCACGGTACCCATAGAACTGCGCTTCGACATCTTTTGGGGCCAATGGATGGTCTCCAGCTCACGCAAGGGCTCCAGCTTTCTGAAATCGTGGGAATTGACCCAGCGGCTTTTGAGGCTGGCTCACGAAAGCGGGAACGCCAACCTGCTGGCGCAGGCGTATTCGGCCGCCGCAAACATCAGCGTGTGGAGCAATCGGCTTGAAAAGGCCTGCCATTTTGCCAAAGCGGCCATGGAACTTCCGGGCGGCGCCTTTCGCGATGCCTCCGAAGGCCTGGACCCGCATGTTACGAGCCTGGCCCACTTGTCCTGGGCGCTTTGGCGGCTCGAGCGCATCGACGAGGCGCTGGCCGCCAGCAACGAATCCGTCAAAATCGCACGCACGCACAAAAATCCCGATACGCTTTGCTTTGCACTGGCGTTCGCGGCCTTGCTGCACCGCTTCTTGGGCAATGCCGGCTCGTGCGTCCAGTATGCACACGAGCTTCGCCGCGAGGCCGGGCTGCATGCCATGGTGCTGTGGATAGGAGTTGGAGACATGCTGCTGGCATGGAAACAGGCCTACGACGGCAACCCTGCCGGCCTGGCGCGCCTGAACGCCAGGCTGCGGGATATCCAGATGGTGATGCCGGGCGTTGCCGCCATGTTCTTCCATGCGTTGGCCGATGCCTACGGCCTGCTGGGCCGTCGTACCCAGCAATTGCGTATTATCGATGAGGGCCTGCGCGCCGCCGGCGAGGTTCAGGAAGGTTTTTTCAGTTCGCTGCTGCTTGACATGCGCCGCGAATGCCTGGAGCGTCAAACACTGCAATAGATTCAACGTGGCCCGTATGGGGAAACATATTGACAACCCCCGCGGCGCTCAGGCTGTAATTTGCTTCGCGCACCAGGATACCGGCGTCGCGGGCCAGGGTGGCCGGGTTGCACGATACATACAGTAATCGGACAGGCCGGTCGCCGGGCGCCAACTCGGCCAGGGCACGCGAAACGGCTTCGGCGCCCTCCCGTGGCGGGTCGATCAACATGCGGTCGAAGCGACCCAGACCACGCAGCCACCGCCCATCCACCTCAAACAGGTTCAAAACCGAAAACTCCGCCCGGCCCGCCAAACCGTTCTGTTCGGCGGCAGCCGCCGCCCTATCCACCAAAGCCTGACTGCCCTCCACGCCCACAACCTCGCCTGCGCGGGTGGCCATCGGCAAGGTAAAGTTGCCCAGGCCGCAAAATAAATCTGCCACCCGATCATCTGGCTGGACATCCAACAGGCAAAGCGCCCGCGATATCAAAGCCCGATTGACCTGGCTGTTGACCTGGGTGAAATCGGTGGGGCGATAGCCCATTCGCAACCCAAACTCCGGCAAAAGATAGGCCAGGCCTTCAGAATCTGAACGCTCGAGGGGATGAACAGTGTCTGGTCCCTTGGGTTGCAGCCACCACATCACATCGTGTCGCAAGGCGAACGCGCGCAGCAGCTCCATGTCATGGGCGTCCAACGGCTCCATGTGCCGCAACAATAACGCTGTGCCTTCATCCCCCGCCGCAACCTCGATTTGCGGGATGCTCTTGGGCATGCTCAGCGCGCCCACCAGCTCGCGCAAAGGCAGCAGCAGGTCGGAAACATGGGGCGGCAGCACCAGGCATTTGTCCATGTCGGCAACGTAGCTGCCACGCTTCTCTCGGAAACCAACCAGCACGCCGCCCTTCTTGATGACCAGTCTCACCGAAAGGCGGGCGCGATAGCGGTAACCCCAGGTGGGCCCGTGCATCGGCGCGAGCATCTGCTCGACCTTCACTTTGCCGATATGCTCCAGCGCGTCCTCAAGCACTCGCTGCTTTACGGCAACTTGCGCCTCGGGCGCCAGATGCTGCATGACGCAACCGCCGCACACTCCGAAGTAAGGACAAGCCGGCTCGACCCGCTGGGCGGAGGGCCGCAGCACGCGCTCTGTTCGCGCCACGTCGAACGAAGGCTTGCGCCGCGCAATACGGGCGACCACCTTCTCGCCCGGCAGCGCGCCATCGACAAATACGACTTTGCCATCATGGTGTGCGACGCCCCGGGCCTCGAGGTCCATGGATTCAACATTAAAGATTTCGGACATAAAACAATTGGCAATTGGGCGGAAACTCAGCAGTGAATTGTAGATGACGCCGGCCCGCCGCGCTTCGCCCCGGGGCCACCCCCGCCTGCGAGCTCATCATCTGCTCCATTCGCCTGATCGTCGGCCCAGCAATCAAGGACAGCCGGGAAGAATTTCGGTTTGAACAACCCGCCCACAACGAAAAAAAGCGCCCGCTTTGAATAAGCCTCGGGCGCTTTCGAAATGACGTGGGGACGAAAGGAATGCCTTACGCCTCACGAAACATTGCGTCTAAAAATCAGGATTGTGGTGAAGCCGTTTGGGCAGGCTTGTTCTGGGACCGTCTCTCGGCGTGCTTCTTCCGATGCTCGGCGCGTTTTTCAGCACGTTCGGCGAACTGTTGGGCGACAAGCTTATGCTGCTCGTCGTCCAGGGAATCCCAAACCGCCAGCCATTTGTCGGCGATTTCGTCATGACGCTCGGCCGCCGCCTTGCGCTGTTGCTGTGCCTGCTCTAGTGCGGCGCGCGGGTCGAGCTTGCCGTCCTTAAGCGCATCAAGGCGTTCTTTGCGTTGTTCTTTGAACGCCGTGGAACGGTTTTCGCGCTGGGCTTTCTGTGCGTCACGCGCCTCTTGCAGCAACTTCTTCTGGTCGTCGTTAAGCTTCAGAGCTTCGACCGACTTCTCACCTAGTGGACCATATCCAGGCACGAGCATGGTCGCGCGATGATGATGGTGGCCGCGCATATGCCTATGGTGCTTGTGGAATTTATGTGAATGGCCGCGCTTCGCGTCAGGCGTGGCGCTGGATTGTTCGGTGGCAGGCGCCGCTGGGGAAGCCGGCGCCGGCTGGGCCAGGGCGACGCCCTGCACGGAAACGGCAGCAGCGATGGCTGCGAGCTTGAAGATCAGGGTGGAGTTGGGTTTTTGCATGTTGGCTTCCTTCTTGGATAGGAACAGCCATTGTCGGAGGGAAGCGATTTCGCAAATGTTTCACCGCCGGGAATTTGTTTTCAGGTGATTTCAGGCGTTCCAGACCGCCATATATTCCTTCCAGTGTGTCGCTTCGCTTGCCGACAGCGTCTCGCGCACCAATTCGACTTCGGCCTCGTATGCAGTTTGATCCAGCTCGCCGCGCATAAAGCGAAAACGGCAATACACCAGCCAGGTGTTGACGACGTCGGTTTCGCAGTAAGCGCGCACCTCGTCTGCCTTGCCGGCCGCCCAGGCCCGCCACACTTGGCTGCCGTCCATGCCCAGCTTGCCCGGAAACCCGCACAGCTTGGCAAGATCGTCAAGTGGCGCGTTGGCGCGGCCGTTGTATTTGGCGAGCAGGTCCATCAGGTCGATGTGCCGGTTGTGATAGCGGCTGATGTAGTTGTTGTACTTGAAATCGCGATCGTCTTCGCCCATGTCCCAGTAGCGCGGCGCCTGAACCCCATGAATGAGGCCGCGGTAATGCAACACCGGAAGGTCGAAGCCCGAACCGTTCCAGCTTACCAGCCGGGGCGTGTAGCGCTCGATGGTCTTGAAAAAGCCGTTTATCAGCACCGACTCGGGGTCGTCGGCTTGCCCTATCGTTCTGACGCGAAAGCCATTGTCATCGCGAAAAACGCAGCCGATTACGGCGATTTTATGTAAATGCAAGGGCAGAAAGTCGTTGCCATGGCTTTCGAGGCGCGCCTGCAGCGCCGCCTCGATGACTTGCTCGTCGGTCAGGGCCGGATCGTATTCGCCGAGGGTGCGCAACCCCTGTGCATCGGGAATGGTTTCAAGGTCGAAGACCAGGGTTGGCGTCATCGCGAAGGCAAATACGAAAGCGGGTTGACCGGTGTGCCGCTGCGGCGAATTTCAAAGTGCAGCCGCGGAGAGCTGGTGTCGCTTTGGCCCAACTGGGCTATTTTGTCGCCCTTCGAAACCGAGTCGCCCGACTTGACCAACAGTTTGTCGTTATGGGCATAGGCCGTAATGAAGCCGTTGCTGTGACCCAGCAGGATGAGGTTCCCCAAGCCACGCACGCCATTGCCGGCATACATAACCTTGCCCGAGGCGGCCGCGACAACCGGATCACCCACCTTGCCCTCGATGTCGATGCCCTTGGTGTTCGAATTGAAGCCCTGGATAATCTTGCCACCCGCCGGCCAGCCCCAGGAGACAAGGTTGGCATCGGATGCCCGCGTGGGGGTGGGCGGCTCGGAGGGCGTCACCGGCGTGACGGGGATGGGCGTGGCGGTGGTGGGCGGCGTCGAGGGCGCCGGTGTCGAGCTGGACAACCGCAGTGTCTGGCCCACGCGCAATTGGCTGGGGTCGGAAATATTATTAAGACTGACCAGCGTGGAGACGTCCATGCCGTGGCGCTGGGCGATCTGGTACAGCGTATCGCCGGGCCTGACCACATACGTACCCGTAGCGGGCGCTGTGCCCGAAGGTTGGCCCGACATGTCGGTAACCGGCGCACGGGACGTTCTGGACGCGCAACCCGCCAAAATCGCCACAGCCAGCAGCGATGCAATCAACACGGCTTGCCGACCGTGCCGGGACTGTATCGAAGTGGTGACGACTGACGAGGACGTCGCTGAATGCATAGGGTTCTCCTAAAACCAGAATCTTTATGACTGAGTGCCCGGCCTTAATGGAACGAACCGGACAGCCTCGAGCTCTTGGCGTTTCCAGGTGGCGGGCCCAGTGCGTTCTATCAGAACCAGGCGCTGTGAAGACTCGCCCTCGGGGGCTATGAGCCGCCCGCCGATCGACAATTGCTCGAGCAATGCTTCGGGGATTTTAATCCCTGCGGCAGCCACAATAATACCGTCGAAAGGACCGCTGCCGGGCAAACCCGCCATGCCATCGCCAAATGATAGCCGCACTCGGCTCACCAGGCGAAGCGTACGCAAATGAAATCGCGCCATGTCGAACAAACCGCGAATGCGTTCGATCGCATGGACTTCCTTGACGAGTTGGGCCAGCACGGCGGCCTGGTAGCCGCAGCCGGCGCCCACTTCCAGCACCTTGGCAGGCATGCGTTCTTCACACAGGGCGGCGATCATGCGAGCCACGACCCAAGGTTGAGAAATAGTCTGCCCATAGCCAATGGGCAAAGCGGCGTCTTCATAGGCCCGGCTGGCCAGCCCCTCGTCGACGAATATGTGGCGCGGAACACTTAACATGGCCCCAAGGACTCTTTCATCTTGTATGCCTTGGTTACGCAACCTCTGCACCATGACAGCCCGTTGGCGGTCGGAATTAAGCCCCAGGTTGGCAGTTGCCGCCGCCACGGGGCGCACCGGCGTTGCGGGCGTGGAAAGACGCCCTGGCTTGGTCGCGATGCGCGCGTTGCTGTTGCTGGTGGACGGCCCGCCACCCAGGCTGGAACGGCCGAATCTGTTGACGGTGCCCGAGGCGAAGGGAAAGCGATTGACAGGCTTGTTCATAATGGAGAGGCCCACGTCTTTATGCCGGACATCTGATCGTAATTAGTCAGGTCGAGCCGCAGCGGAGTAATAGACACCGCATGCTGTTCTATGGCGCCAAAATCGGTATCGGCGGCAGAGTCTGAAACCAGGCCGACCGGCCCTATCCAGTACACCGGGTCGCCGTAAGGCGTGCTGCTTTTCACCACCGGCTCTGAGGGATGCCGCTTGCCAAGCCTGGTTACGGTAAAGCCCTGAAGGGCCTCGTAGGGCACCGCCGGGATGTTGACGTTGAGCAGGGTGTTGCCCGCCAGCGGCTCGGCGATCTGGCGCTCGACCACCTGGCGCGCCACCCGCGCGGCCGCATCCAGATGTTCCCAACCCTTTTTCACCAGCGAAAACGCGATGGCCGGGATTCCGAACAGATATCCCTCGGTGGCGGCGGCCACGGTACCGGAATACAGAGTGTCGTCGCCCATGTTGGCGCCGTTGTTGATGCCGGAAACGACAAGGTCGGGGCGGAAATCGAGCAGGCCGGTAAGCGCTATGTGGACGCAATCCGAGGGCGTGCCATTGATGAAATAGTAGCCGTTGGGGGCCTGGCGCACCGATAAGGGCCGATTCAGCGTCAGTGAGTTCGAGGCTCCGCTGCAATTGGTTTCAGGCGCGACGATGGTTAGCTCGCCCAGTCCCTTTAAAGCCGCCACCAGGGCTTCGATGCCCTCGGCGTTATACCCATCGTCGTTAGACACCAATATGCGCATCGTTACTTCCAGAAAAACTCAACCGAACGTAGCCAATTGTACCCGCTCGTTTTATGGTTATGCCCAGGCGAGGTAGAATCAGCCCTGCCCTTGCAGAAAGCCGTGCCGGCCCGCCGGCAGTCTATACGGAGCTCTATTTTCATGTCGCCGACCTTTCTGGCCTTAGCCAGTTTCGCCTTGATCGTACTGGCCTATCTGATTGGATCCATTTCCTTTGCTGTCGTGGTCAGCCGCGTAATGGGTCTCAAAGACCCTCGCAGCTACGGATCAAAAAATCCCGGCGCGACCAATGTGTTGCGCACCGGCAACAAGGCCGCAGCAGCACTGACATTAGCAGGAGACGCGGCCAAGGGCTGGTTCGCGGTCTGGCTCGCCACTGCGGCCGCGCGCGAATGGGGGCTTCCCGCCGGGGTGATCGGGCTGGCGGGCGTCGCCGTGTTTCTGGGCCATCTGTATTCCCTATTCCTGAAATTCAAGGGCGGCAAGGGCGTGGCCACTGCTCTGGGCGTGTTGCTGGCCTTCCAGCCCTGGCTGGCCGTGGCCAGCGTGGCCACCTGGGTCATCGTGGCATTCGCCACGCGCTATTCTTCGTTGGCCGCCATCGTCGCCGCCATATTCGCCCCGGTTTACTATTTATTCGGCGGCGGCATCGCCTGGCGCTTCAGCGGCCTCTTGTGCCTGTGCATCATAGTGATCAGCGTGTTGCTGTGCTTCCGGCATCAGGCCAACATCGCAAGGTTGATGGCGGGCAAGGAAGGTCGCATCGGCGGAGCAAATGACCAACCCCCTCCTTCTGGAACGCCTCGCCGCAGGAAGGGCCGCCGATGAATTCAGCTTGATGCGCCGGCTTCAGACCGCCGTGGCTATCGACTGCTCGGCAAGGTCCCATCTGGGACGCACCGTAAAAGCATGACTGCGCTCATTTAGATCAACCAGGCCTGCCTGTACGCGCAAGGCGGCGGCGAAGGCGATCATGGCGCCGTTATCGGTGCATAGCTCGAGCGGAGGAAAAAACACCTCGCCTCCCAACTTCTGCATTTCGTCGAGCAGCTTTTTTCGCAAAGGGCCATTGGCCCCAACGCCGCCCGCAACCACCAGCCGCTTGAGGCCACTGCGCTTCATGGCTTTGATGGCCTTGCCACCCAGTACATCGACAATGGCCGCCTCGGTGGAAGCGGCCAAGTCGGCACGTTGCGTTTCGGTAATACCCCCCTCTTGCTTTTCGAGCGACCTAAGGCGGGTCAGCACCGCGGTTTTCAAGCCACTGAAACTGAAATCCAGATCGGGGCTGTGCATCATGGGCCGGGGCAGCTCAAAAGCGGTCGGATCGCCCAGCCGCGCAAGATTGGAAAGCGCCGGCCCGCCCGGGTAACCCAGGCCCAGCAACTTCGCCGATTTATCGAAGGCCTCACCAGCTGCATCGTCAAGCGTTTCGCCCAACAGTTCGTAACGGCCCACCTCTTCAACCTTCATCAACTGGGTATGCCCGCCAGAGACGAGCAGCGCGACGAAAGGAAACGCCGGCGCGGGCTGGGCCAGCAGCGGCGACAGCAAATGACCTTCAAGGTGATGCACCGGTATGGCGGGCAGCTCTAGCGCCCAAGCGATGGATTGGGCCACGCTGGCGCCAACCAGCAGCGCGCCGGCCAGACCCGGCCCCGCCGTATAGGCAACGGCGTCGACCTGGCTCAGTTCAAGGCCAGCCCCCCGCAGCGCTTCTTGGGTAAGCGGAAGCACGCGCTGGATGTGATCGCGCGAAGCCAGCTCGGGCACGACCCCGCCATAATCCCGATGCATGGCCACTTGGCTATGTAGACTATGGGCCAGCAGCCCGCGCTCGGTACAGACCACGGCCACACCGGTTTCGTCGCAAGAACTCTCGTAACCAAGAATAATCATATTGTGCAAATGTACAACTAAACGCAAAAGGGCCGTAGAATGCGGGCTGTTGGACCAGAATCAATAAGGTATAAAACCAAACCGCTTTTTGGGGATGAGCCAAATGCTAGAGAAATTGTTTAAATTAAACGAGCACAATACAAACGCTCGAACAGAAATACTCGCAGGGATTACGACCTTCCTGACAATGTCGTACATCATCTTCGTCAACCCTGCCATCTTGTCGACGACGGGCATGGACCACAGCGCTGTATTCGTAGCCACCTGCTTGGCGGCCGCCCTGGGCACGCTGATCATGGCCTTCGTAGCCAACTGGCCCATCGGCATGGCGCCGGGCATGGGCCTCAACGCCTTCTTTGCCTTCACCGTGGTTGGCGCCATGGGCTTTACCTGGCAACAAGCTCTGGGGGCGGTGTTCATCTCCGGAGTCATCTTTGTCATTCTAACCGTTACCGGCGTGCGTTCGTGGCTGATCGACGGCATTCCAAAGTCGCTGCGCTCGGCCATCGCCGCAGGTATCGGGCTGTTCCTGGCCATCATCGCCTTGGGGCCTAATGGCGCAGGCGTAGTGGTCGCCAATGAAGCAACCATCGTCGGGCTCGGCGACCTTACCGCGCCCGCCACCGTGTTCGCCATCCTGGGCTTCTTCCTTATTGCCGCGCTCGACGCCCTCAAGGTCCGGGGCGCCATCTTGATCGGCATCGTCGGAATCACCGTGCTGTCAATGATCACCGGCCACAGCGAATTTCAAGGCGTGTTCTCGGCGCCCCCCAGCCTGGCGCCCACCTTTTTGCAACTGGACATCATGGGCGCCCTGCATGTGGGCATCGTGAACGTGATCCTGGTTCTGGTGCTGGTCGAGGTGTTCGACGCCACAGGCACCCTCATCGGGGTGGCCAAGCGCGCCAATCTGTTGCCCGAGGGCAAGCCCAACCGCCTGGGCCGCGCGCTGTTCGCCGACAGTACCGCCATCGTGGGCGGTTCGCTGCTGGGCACCAGCAGCACCACGGCCTACATCGAAAGCGCCTCTGGCGTGCAAGCGGGCGGCCGCACCGGCCTTACAGCCCTGACCATTGCAGTGCTGTTCCTGCTGGCGCTGATGTTCTCGCCGTTGGCCGGATCCGTGCCCGGCTATGCCACTGCACCAGCTCTGCTGTACGTGGCCGGCCTGATGCTGCGTGAAGTCGCCGAAATCGACTGGGCGGACGTTACCGAAGCCACGCCGGCCGCCATCGCTGCGTTGATCATGCCGTTCACTTATTCCATCGCCAACGGCCTGGCCTTTGGCTTCATCAGCTATGTTGTGATCAAGGGGATCACCGGCCGCTTCCGCCAGATTCATCCGGCAACCCTCATCGTGGCCATTCTGTTCGTGATCAAGTACGCTTTTTATCCGGATTAAAAACCTGAAGCGTTTAACAGCACAACTGGAATCGGGCCTGTCCAGCAAGATCGGACGGCCCCGCGGCCGGAAAAAATGTACACTGGTGTCCAACGCAGCATATTTTTAAAACTGGCGGCCTCTCGTTCTGATAGGCCGCTTTTTTATTCTGGACACTCATGAGCACCATAGAACTGACCAAAGAAACCTTCCAGGAAGCCATCGAAAGCGACCAGCCCCTGATCATTGATTTTTGGGCGCCTTGGTGCGGGCCCTGCCGCACATTCGGCCCTGTCTTCGAAAAAGCGGCCGAGCAGCACGATGGCGTGACTTTCGCCAAGATCAACACCGAAGTAGAGGAAGAGCTGGCCACGGCCCTGCAAATTCGCTCGATTCCCACCCTTATGGTGTTTCGCGAACGCGTCATGCTTTTTAATCAAGCCGGAGCCCTGTCGGCAGGCCAGCTCGACGAGCTGGTCACCCAGGTCAAAGATCTGGATATGGCGCAGGTACACGCAGAAATCGCCCAGCAGCAAAACGAAGGCAAGCCGCAACAGTAAGCCGCCCGCGACGAATCTGAACCAAACGGCGGGCGCTTGCGATTTGCGGCTGGTATATGCGGCTTGCGCCGATTCCCTTTAATGCCCGCAGCTTTGATTCTCGATCCTGACATGGCCCTTGCCTCGGGTCAGGTCGATAAAAAGCCGGCTGAAGGCTTCGGCCTGATCGCTGGGCAGCGCAAGGCGCCAGGCGACGCCTTCGGCGTCGAAAGCTTCGTCGACCACGCCAACGTCAAACGTCGCGAACTTTGATTGAACCAGCGCCATGTCGGTGAACGGGCAATGGCAAGCCAGCATCGTGCGCTGAACGATGGGCTTTTTGGGGGCAAGACGCAGGCATTGCGCAGCCACGCCGCCGTATGCACGCATCAATCCGCCCGCCCCCAGCTTGACTCCGCCGAACCACCTTACGACCAGCACCACTACCCGATCGCACTGTTGCCCATCGATGGCCTGCAACATGGGACGGCCGGCGGTGCCGCCAGGTTCGCCGGCATCGTTGAACCGATAGGTGTCGCCCATGCGATAGGCCCAGCAATTGTGCGTGGCCGAGGCAACACTGTGCGAAGCGATAAAATCCAACGCTTGCTCAGGCGAATCGGCCGGACCGGCCAAAGCGATGAAGCGACTCTTTTTGATTTCTTCTTCGTAGGTGTGAAGAGATTCAAGGGTGTAGAGCATAGGCGGCAACGCCTGCCCCGGGGTCAGCCGGCAAGGCCGCGCGACTCGAGGTAATCGTCATAGTTGCCCTTATAGTCGATGATTTCACCTGTGGGCAGAATCTCGATCACGCGGGTTGCCAGACACGACACGAACTCTCGGTCGTGCGACACAAAAAACAGGGTTCCCTCGTATTTTTCGAGCGCATACTGAAGCGACTCGATCGATTCCATGTCCAGGTGGTTGGTGGGCTCGTCCAGCAGCATTACGTTGTGCCGGCCAAGCATCAGTCGCCCGAAGGTCATGCGATTTTTCTCGCCCCCCGACAGCACCTTGACCGCCTTGACAATATCGTCGGCCGAAAATAGCAAACGGCCAAGAACCGCGCGTATGGCTTGGTCATCGTCACCCGGCTGGCGGTAATCGTCCATCCAGTCAAATACTTTGACGTCCGACAGAAATTGGTCGGAAACGTCTTGCGCCATATAGCCCAGATCGGCCGCCTCGGACCACTTCACGCTGCCTGTGTCGGGCTGCAACTTGCCGGCCAGCATGCGCAACAAGGTCGTCTTTCCCACCCCGTTGGCGCCGATGATGGCCACTTTCTCACCCGCCTCGACCATGGCCGAAAACGAATTGATGACTGGATGGTCGTAAGCCTTGCTGATCTTGTCGACCGTTACCGCCAGGCGGTGCATGACTTTGTTCTGCTCGAAGCGTATGTATGGGTTCTGCCTGGAAGAAGGCTTGACCTCGATGGCCCCCGCCTTGATGCGGTCTATCTGTTTCAAGCGCGACGTGGCCTGGCGCGACTTGGACTTGTTGGCCGAAAAACGTCGCACGAAGTCTTGCAGTTCGGCCACACGCTCTTTGGCTTTGGCGTTGACTGCCGAAACGCGCTCGCGCGCCTGCGCGGCGGCCAGCATGTAGTCGTCGTAGTTGCCCGGGTATACACGAAGCTCGCGATAGTCCAGGTCGGCCATATGGGTGCACACCTGGTTCAGAAAATGGCGGTCGTGGCTGATGATGATCATGGTACTGTCGTAGCCGTTCAGCACATCTTCGAGCCAACGTATGGTGTTGATATCCAGGTTATTGGTGGGCTCGTCCAGCAGCAGCACGTCGGGGTTCGAAAATAAAGCTTGCGCCAACAGTACCCGCAGTTTCCAGCCGGGCGCGATTTCCCGCATGGGAAGCTCGTGCTGCTCGGTGGGAATATCCAGGCCCAGCAGCAACTCGCCGGCGCGCGCCTCGGCGGTGTAGCCATCGTATTCGGCGAACTTGGCCTCAAGGTCCGCGGCCTTCATGTAGTCTTCTTCGGACGCATCCGGATTGGCATAGATGGCGTCGCGCTCGGTCATGGCCTGCCACATTTCTTCGTGACCCATCAGCACGACGTCAAGCACTCGCACATCTTCATAGGCGAACTGGTCCTGACGCAACTTTCCCAGGCGCACGCCCGGATCAAGCGATACATTCCCCGAGGAGGGCTCGAGGTCGCCGCCGACGATTTTCATGAAGGTTGATTTGCCGGAGCCGTTGGCTCCGATCAGACCATAGCGGTTGCCATCGCCGAACTTGGCGTTGACGTTTTCAAAAAGAGGCTTGGGGCCGAACTGAATGGTGAGGTTTGCGGTGGAAATCAATTGGGATCTAGTACGTGTGAGGAATTGCGCTTGAAGACCGAATGGTCGCGCGCAATGAAAGACGGGCCGGGATGGCCCATCGTTTAGGTGCAAAAGAGCTAGTGTATCAATTTTGACCGTGGCGGCGGCCCAACCGCCGCCGGTTAGTTCGCGGAGCCCACATACGGCGAGCCGACATGATGAAAAAACGCTGTCCACTGGAAGGCAAGAGCCGCCTGTAAATGCTCGCTCAAGCCATGATCGTCCTTGGGAAAAGCATACAAAAGATAAGGGCTGGTACCCGTAGCCGTATTTTGCAAGGTGGCCGCAAGTTTGTAGCTGTGGGCCGGCATGACACGCCCGTCTGTCTTGCTGGTAAAAATGTATATGGGTGGATAGTTGATAGGCTTGACATTGTGCAAGGGAGAAAACATCATCAGGTTGTTGAATTCGGCCTGGTCGGTGTTGCGTCCGTAATCTCCATGCCACGAGAACCCCACTGCGAATTTATCGTAGCGCACCAGGTCGTGTACTCCAACCCAGGGAAACACCACGCCAAACAGGTCCGGCCTCTGCAGCGCCACCGCAGCCGTTGTAGTGCCGCCGTTCGACTCGCCCAGCAGCGCTATTTTGCCCGGGCTGGTCCAACCTTCCTCGACAAGGTGTTCGGCCACAGCGATCACGTCATTGTATGTGTTCTGCTTGGTCAGCAAACGGCCGGCCTCGTACCAGCCGAAGCCGAATTCGGCGCCGCCGCGAACTTGCGCCACGGCATAGATTCCTCCGTTTTCCAGCAAGGGGATGACTCTCATGTCGAACTGCGGCTTGATCTCTGTCATGAAGCCGCCATAGCTATAGATCAGAACAGGCACATCGCCTGATGGCTCGAGCCCTTTCTTGTGCGCAATGTATACAGGTATTTGCGCGCCGCCCGTACTGGTGACGATGCTGCGGCTCATCTCGTAAGGGTCGGGGCTATAGCCTTCGTACTCAAGAACAGGCCCCGGCGTGGCAGTGTGGGTGGCTGGGTTGTAGCTGTAATCGATGTGTGGCTGGGAAAGTGACGAATAACTGTAAAGGAGGATGTCCTGGCCCTCGTGTTGCGAGCAATCCATCTGCGACACAGCGCCCAAGCCCGGCAGCGGTATTTCGCGAGCGCCGCCGGCGCTGTACAGAAACAGCCTGCTGCTTCCAAGATCAAGATGCTCAGCATAATAGTCCGACCCGCAAACGAGAACTTCATTCACATACACGGTTTCACCTTGCGGGGCCAAGGGGAGAATTTCACGCCAATTGGCTGCTGCGGGGTCGGCGGGGTCAACCTCGATCAAGCGATATAGATCGGCGCCCTGTGACGTAAGAAAAAGCATATTGGCGGAATCTTCGGGGCTTGGCCCGAGATATGTGAACGTTTCCTGGTCGGTTCGCCGGTCGATGAACGGCTGAACGCCCAATTCGGGATGAGCCGGGTCCAGGCGCAGGTAGCCGGACTGCATGTTTGTTCCGACGATGATGTAAAGCTGGTCCTCGTGCAAAAAAGACCCTGAAAGCATGTCGAACTCTTGGCCTTCGAACCAGGCCTGGGGCCGGGCCCCATCGAAGGGTTGGTAGTACAACGACTGAAAGGTGTGAGGCGAGACATGGTCGTCCTCGACACCCCGTGGCGACGAATAGATCACACCGTCGTTGTACAACGCGATCTCCTGCGAGAACACATGCGGGATACGCATCAAGAGCACGGACGGATTTTGCAGGTCGACAACATGGAGCTCAACCAGATCGGCAAAGTTGCGCTGCATCCGATATACCAAATATCTGCCGTCTTCAGATACCTGATGGCCCAGCAGTTGGATCTTGTCATCCGGGTCGACACGGAAATCGTCAACGTCCACCAAGGCTTCGTCCCGCTCTGATGCAGTCTGTCCGGAGGCAACGTAAATGACGTTATCCACCGAAAGGAGCTGGGGCTGAGTTTGCGGCGCACGCCGATGATGACGATCTTGCCGCATCAGGTGCCGTTCTTGCTGAACCTGACGTTGATAATACAGCCGGCCATCGGTACCACGCTCACCTTCTATATGCAGCACCTCGTCCTGCTTGGTGCGCAATGTATCGCGTGCGCGCTGGGCCCGGGTTGTCTGTGCGGGCGCGAACCAAGGCGCGATGCGCTTGGAAATGGCCCCGTAATCGGGCAGTGCGGTAATGTATTCGGCCGCAAACCGATTTTGCGCCTGGATCCAATTTTCTGTGTCTTGGCTGCGTATATCTTCGAGCCACCGGTACGGATCTACGACCTGACGGCCAAAATATGTATCGCTTTCAGAGCCGGCAACTGACTCAGGATAAGCCAGCTCTGGAGACGGAGGCTGTTTCGTACTGCCCGAGCCTCCATCGCAGCCTGCCAATGCCAATACCGCAAATAATGCCAAGGTCGAAGAGGTTCTGAGCATGGATATTTCCAGGGGCGTTGAGTAATCGCCCATGTTATATCACTTTGATACAAATTGTATTTATTCGTGTTGCTCAGCAAACAATTTTTTGGCGGATGCGGGCCGGCCTCTTTGGCGCCTGCAGCGAAGGAAAAGCCTCAACGCGCGTACGGCAAGTTCGCATCCGGATAAAGCTAATCGTGCTCGTGCAGCAGCAGGTAAGCCATCCCATCTTCGGTGGCGATGCCCACCCGGCGCCCTACAGGCAGTGTGGCCTTGACCTTCACATGGCCGTAAGGCAACCCGGTTACCACGGGCACATTCACATTTTTGCGCAACCAGGCCACAACCGAATCCAGGTCGTATCCGTTGTCGTTCCGGCTTAGACGGTATTCGGTGAAACGTCCCAGCACGATGGCCTTCTGCTTGGCCAGCACGCCGGCATGCAGCAACTGCGTCAGCATGCGTTCGATGCGAAACGGGTGCTCGTTAACGTCTTCCAGGAACAAGATGCCGCCCCGCATGCGAGGCAGGAAAGGCGTGCCCAACAGTGAGGTGACCATAGCCAGATTGCCGCCCCACAAAACCCCCCGGGCATCGACCGGGTCGGAACCGGGCGCTTCGAAACTGAGGATTTCCAGTTCGCCCCGCAACACCTCGGCGAACAGGGCGGCCGTCAGGTCATCCATCTTGGCCGAGCCAAAATCGAATACCGCCGTGGGCCCCGCCAAGCTTTCGGCCCCGGCGCGCGCCAACAGCGCCAGGTTGAAAGCGGTGAAATCACTTTGTCCAATGAAAAGCTTGCCGCTTTCCGCCACCGCGTTCCAGTCGATGCGGTGCAAGATGCGGCTCAAGCCATAACCACCCCGAGTTGCCATGACCACCGGATGCTTCTGCTTGAGGGCGCGGGTTATGCCGGCCAGGCGCTGCTCGTCGGTGCCCGCGAAGCGTTCGTGCACGGCAAGCGCAGTGCGATCCACAGTCGTTTTGAACCCCAGCTTCGCAAGGCGCTCTCGCGCCAGCTCTACAGCGGCCGGATCCGCCACCGCGCCGGAGGGCGAAATCAAATAAATACCCTTTGGGGAGGCATGGTGTGCATGTGCCATGATGAGCCTGTCTTGTTGTGGGTTGAATCGCAGGCGTAAGTATAGTGGAGGCGGTCAGTCGCGGGCCTGCTTGGCCGCCAGGCGTCGCGCCCGGAAAAACTCGCGCAACAATTCGCCGCACTCTCGCGCCAGCAAGCCGCCCTCGACCCTTGTCTGATGGTTCAATTGAGCCACAGCGGGCACGTTGAGCACGCTGTGGCAGGCGCCGGTCTTGGGGTCGGACGCCGCATACACCACACGGGCAAGGCGCGCATGCAACATGGCGCCCACACACATGGCGCAAGGCTCAAGCGTCACGTACAGGCTGGCTTCTGGCAAACGGTGGTTGCCCACGGCCTGGGCGGCTTGCCGCAGCGCCACGATTTCAGCGTGGCCGGTGGGGTCATGGCTGGTGATGGTGCGATTAAAGCCCGTGCCGATGATCTTGCCGGCGCCGTCAAGCACCACAGCGCCAACGGGCACTTCGCCCAATGCTTCGGCCTGTCGCGCATGCTCCATGGCCAGCCTCATCGCCTGTATGTCGCGGTCGGTGAAAACGGCCGCTTCACTGCCGAGTGCCGCCACCTGTGCGCCACCTGAAGACGTGGCAGCAGCCCGAGCTTGCCGGGCGACCAGCGCCGCCTTGTCGCCTTGGCTTTTATCAGCCGCCATAAATGCGCGCGTTGAGCGAAATTCGGCCCGCAAGGCTTTCGACGGCCTCTTCCAGCCACTGATACAGCTCGGCCTCTTCGTCGTAGCGAGCCTGATTCAGGTTGGAAACACGGCCTTCCTGTATGAAACCCCAGGCACGGCTGCGTTTATCCCGGTGGCGCGGGTCCCAGACGCCGAAGGCCACACCACCCGAGCGGCGTATGAGCGAAAAACAGGGAATGTCGGTATAGCCGTCGCCCACGAAGATCATCTGCTGGAACGGTACGCGCAACTTGTCCTGGTCGACTTTCTTATTGACCTCGAACGGCTTGTTGCGCGAGGCCGTGCCCACAATGCCCTTCTGGATATGAAACAGGTAACGGGTCTTGTCGGTGAAACTGACAATGCGCTTGGGAAACTGGATGGCTCCGTGCTCATCGTAAATGAATTCCGAGGCCCAGATATCGGTGAATTCGTGCGCGATTGGAGTACGGCGCACCACATCGCCTATGCCGCTGGAAATCAGGTAGAACTCCAGTTGCACTTGAGGGTGGCTTTTGCGCACCACCTCGCGCAGGCGGCTGAACAGGCTTTGCACGCCATCGTGCAGCGGCAGGCGCTCACCCCACTCTTCGAGGCGATCTCGTGTGATGGCCCCGTATCGACCGCTGCGCGAAAGCTCTATCAGCTTGTACAAGTAGGCGGGAACAGGATCCCAATCGTGCTCGTTGAGCAGTGGACCAACCTCTTGGGACCAGAAGTGCGCGGCATCGACGCCGATATCAGCCAGCAAGCCCGACGTGCTGTCAGGCGCCAGGGTGTCGTCAAAGTCAAAGATAAGCGCGATTACATCAGACATGTCAGACCTCGGACGGCGCGAGCCGCCCGCCGGCCCGCACTAGGTTGGAACCGCAAGTGTAACGCCTGGCGACGGAGAATACGCCTTAAGCCGGCGCAACACGCGCGGCAGCATGTCGAGAAGATCGTCGGAAATAAGACCAGGGCCGAACTGGCGAGCCGCCTCGCCGTGCAGCCAGGCGCCCGCCGAGGCGGCCAAAAAAGGCGCCATGCCCTGGGCCATGAGGCCCGCGATGAAACCTGTCAGGACATCGCCCGTGCCGCCCGTGGCCAGCGTGGGCGGCGCATTGCTGTTGATAACGGCCCGACCGTCGGGCGCGGCAATGACGGTATCGGCGCCCTTCAATAACACCACTGCCCCGCTTTCGCGCGCCGCCTGCCGTGCTCGCTGCAGCTTACTGCCTTGTCCGGCGAAAATCCGACTGAATTCGCCCTCGTGCGGTGTGAGCACGCAAGGCCCTTTGATCGCCGAGAACAAAGCTTGCGGCGAGGGCCCGAATGACGTGATGGCGTCGGCGTCCAGCACCATGCTCCTGCCCGTGGCCAAGGCGGCCAGCACGTGTTGGCGCGTAGCTTCCGACACTCCGGCCCCCGGCCCTGCCACAAGCACATTCTTGCGCACATCGGCCAAAATATCAGTGAGATTGCTGGCGTCGTCCAACGGTTGCACCATGACGCTGGTCAGCGCCGCCGCATACACCGGCCAGGCCGGCGCCGGTGCAGCCACGGTAACCAGGCCCGCGCCCACGCGGGCCGCTCCCATGGCTGACAGCCGCGCCGCGCCGGTCATGATCTCTCCGCCGACCACCAGCACATGCCCTCTTGAATATTTATGGTCATCCACGCGCGGCCAAGGGAACATGCCATGCCAAAGAGCAGGCTCGTTCTCGAAGGTGATCTCGTCCATGCCTTCGATCACCTCGGGCCGAATGCCAATGTCAGCCAGAGTTACTTGCCCGCAAAGCTGCCGTCCGGGCAACAAGACATGCCCTGGCTTCTTGCGAAAGAAAGTGACAGTGTGCCTGGCGGGTACGGCCGCTCCCAATACCTGGCCGGTGGCTCCGTCCACCCCGCTAGGCACGTCGATGGCGCACACGGGCGTCCCGCTGCGTTCGACCGCATTCAGCACGTCAAGCGCCTCGCCCTCGATGGGCCGTGACAAACCCGCGCCGAACAGTGCGTCCACGATGACGCTTGCGCCCTTCAGCAGCCCCGCGTCCAAGGGCTCAACCGCATCACCCCACAAAGCCGCATGGTGAGCCGCGTCGGCGGTCAGCTTATCGGCGTCGCCCAGCAGACCCAACCGCACCGGCCAGCCCCATTTGCGTAAATGGCGCGCCGCCACGAAACCATCGCCTCCGTTGTTGCCCGGCCCGCACAACACTGCCACGGAGCCCAACGGCCAATGACGCCGCACCGTTTCCGCCACCGCCAGGCCGGCGGCCTCCATCAGGTCGATACCGCGGACGCCCGAAGCGATAGTGGCCTGGTCGGCCGCGGACATCTGCTCGGGAGACAATAAAACCGAGTGATTGGCGTTCGCCCCGCTACTCATGGACTTTTCCTTCCATTACACAAGATTCAAGCTTAAATGATAAGCTGCTCCAGGGAGTGAAACATCGTAAACGGACGTCACCACCATGTCGGCAGTTATCTCTATATCGCAGCTTTCCAAATCTTATGCCTCGGGCTTCCAGGCGCTAAAAGACGTCAGTCTCGAGATACAAAAAGGCGAAATCTTCGCTTTGCTTGGGCCAAACGGCGCGGGCAAGACCACCCTCATCAGCATCATCTGCGGGCTGGTCAAGCCCACGGCCGGCAGCGTCTGGGCAGCGGGCTACGACATCACGGAACAATACCGCCAGGCCAGATCGCACATCGGCCTCGTGCCGCAAGAGCTCACCACAGACGCTTTCGAAACCGTGTGGGACACCGTCAGTTTCAGCCGAGGCCTGTTTGGCAAGCCGCCCAACCCCGCCCATATTGAAAAAGTGTTGCGCTCGCTTTCTTTATGGGACAAAAAAGACAATAAGCTCATGACGCTTTCCGGCGGCATGAAGCGCCGCGTGCTCATCGCCAAGGCGCTGTCTCACGAACCCGATATTCTATTTCTGGACGAACCCACAGCCGGCGTCGACGTGGAATTGCGCAAAGACATGTGGGAGCTGGTGCGCTCGCTGCGCGACACCGGCGTCACCATCATACTCACCACCCATTACATCGAAGAGGCCGAAGAAATGGCCGATCGGGTCGGAGTCATACGAAATGGGCAAATCATTCTTGTGCAGGATAAACATTTGTTGATGCGACAACTGGGACAAAAGCAGCTTATCTTGCAACTGCCGCAGCCGCTGCGCCAAGTCCCCGATGCGCTGGTGCCCTACAGCCTGCGGTTGTCTGATGACGGAATCGAGCTCACCTATACCTACGATTCCGCCCGCCAGGAACATGACATCACCACCTTGCTGAACGATCTGCAGCAGGCCGGCATACGCTTTACCGATCTGCATACCCGGCAAAGCTCTCTGGAAGACATTTTCGTCAGCCTCGTGAAGGAGGCCGCATGAATCTGCACGGCATACGCGCCATCTACAAGTTCGAGATGGCCCGAAGCTTGCGTACCTTGTCGCAAAGCCTGCTGGCGCCCGTCATTTCAACGACGCTGTATTTCGTGGTGTTCGGCGCCGCCATCGGCAACCGAATCACCGAGGTGCAGGGCGTCAGCTACGGCGCCTTCATCGTGCCCGGCCTGATCATGCTGTCGCTGCTGATGCAAAGCGTCACCAACGCTTCGTTCGGAATTTATTTTCCACGCTTCACAGGCACCATCTACGAAATATTGTCGGCGCCGTTGTCGTATATGGAAATCACCCTGGCATACGTCGGGGCGGCGGCCACAAAATCGATCATCCTGGGGTTGATCATTCTTGCCACGGCCACACTGTTCGTGCCGCTGCAAATCGACCATCCATGGTGGATGATGTTTTTCCTGGTGCTTACCGCCCTCACCTTCAGCCTGTTGGGCTTCATTATCGGCATTTGGGCCGACGGCTTCGAAAAACTGCAGCTCGTGCCGTTGCTGATCATCACGCCGCTTACCTTTCTGGGCGGCAGCTTCTACTCCATCGACATGCTGCCGCCTTTCTGGCAGACGGTAACGCTGCTCAACCCCGTGGTGTATCTGGTCAGCGGCTTTCGCTGGAGCTTCTACAGCATCGCCGACGTGCACGTGGGGGTAAGCCTGGGCATGACCATATTCTTCCTGGCAGTCTGCCTGGCTGTCGTGGCCTGGATGTTCAAGACCGGATACCGGCTGAAAACCTGAACCGGCCGCAGCCGGCAAGCCCAGGCCCGCCGGCACGCCACCGGATGCGGGCCATGTACCGCTTTCGTGATATCAATCGCGGAAGTTGTTGAACTGCAAGGGCAGATCGACGTCGGTCTTGCGCAGCAAGGCAATCGCCTCTTGCAGGTCGTCGCGTTTTTTACCGCTGATGCGCAGCTTGTCTTTATTGATTTGCGCCTCGACCTTGAGCTTGGCCTGCTTGATCGCAGCGATCAGCTTTTTGGCGACAGCTTGTTCCAGCCCCTGGCGTACTGTCAACTTCTGGCGCGCACCGCCCAAGTTCTCGTTGGGGTCGCCCACCTCGAGGCAGCGTACATCGATTTCGCGCGCCGAGAGACGACCACGCAAAATATCGAGCATCTGCTTTAACTGAAAGGCACTGGGCGCCGTTGAAGTGATGACGAACTCGTCGAGTTCGAACTTGGCGTCGACCCCCTTGAAATCGAAACGTGTGGCCAGTTCACGGTTGGCTTGGTCAACCGCATTCGCAAGCTCGTGCTTGTCCACTTCTGAGACGACGTCAAAAGATGGCATGTTTTTATCCCCGTTATATTGAATGAAGTGTGAACATCATCGCCCTAGTTTAAACGATGGCCCCCGAGCCGCGCCGTGCTCTTAAGTCGACAAGCAGCGGCGGCACTGTCAAAATAAGCGGATTTACCCCACCTATCACCGTGACATCCGGCAATTCGTCTTTTTCCATGCGCGGCATCGCCGTCGCCGCCTTCGGTCCTTCGCTGCTTTTCGGTGTCGGAGAAGGTGCTATTTTTCCGGTGATCGCCCTTAGCGCCAAAGATCTGGGCGCCTCGCTGGCAATGTCGGGCTTCATCGTGTCGCTTTTTGGCATCGGAGCCTTATTAAACAATATTCCAGCCGCCCTCATCGCCGCTCGTTATGGCGAGCGTCGCTCGATGATCGGCGCCGCCATGCTGACCGTGCTGGCTCTCGTCCTGTGCCTGGCGGCGACAACCACATGGATGCTTGGGCTGGGCGTGCTGATCATCGGAATGGCCAGTTCAGTATTCCTGCTGGCCAGACAAACCTTTTTGATTGAAGCGGTTCCACTGGCGATGCGCGCCCGAGCATTGTCCACGCTGGGCGGCGTCATGCGGGTAGGTCTGTTCATAGGCCCTTTCGCCGGCGCCGCGTGCATGCACTTCATCGATCTACCCGGCGCCTACTGGGCCGCCATCGCGGCCATGGCCGGCGCCGGGCTCCTGTCGTTTACGGTTCCCGAACTTGAGCACGCCAAACAGCGCAAAAATGAACCCGGCTTCGTAACGCCCCGCATGGGCGGCATCTTGAAAGCTCATGCGTCCTCTTTCTTGACCCTGGGGCTGGCCAGCGCCTTCGTCGCCGCCACACGCTCGTGCCGTCAGATCATCGTGCCGCTGTGGGCCAGCCACATCGGCCTGGATGCGCCCACCACCGCCCTGGTGTACGGATTCATGGGGTCCATAGACATGTTGCTGTTCTACCCCGCCGGCAAAATCATGGATCGGTACGGAAGACAGTGGATCGCTCTGCCCTCGATGGTGCTGATGGGCGTCGCGCTCGTACTGATGCCGCTGACCACAGGCTTGGCGGCGTTCGTCGCGGTATGCATGCTGATGGGGCTGGGAAACGGGATAAGCTCGGGCTTGAACATGACGGTGGGCGCCGATGCTTCACCCCCTGTGGGCCGCACGCAATTTCTGGGAATCTGGCGCCTGATCACCGACTGCGGCGCAGGCGGCGGCCCCCTGCTGCTGTCGGGCATCATGGCCGTGCTGTCGCTGGGCGCCGGCATTGTAGCGGTCGGGTCGATGGGTTTTATCGCCGCCGCCCTGTTCTGGCGCTGGCTGCCCAGGCGGGTGGAGCCATAACCCAGGCTAGCCGCAATAAGCCCTTGTCACTACGTCGTGATCATTCAGTTGCAGGTTCAGGCGTTCGGAACGGTAATCCTTGGTCACCATCTGGCCGGGGCGTATTACCCGAAGCATTCCGGCGCCACTGCTTCGCTTGGCTTCCTGTTCCAGCTCGGGTGATATGCGCTTGCCTGTAACGTGAGAGGCCGTGTCCGCATTGCAGATACGCGGCAAGGAATCATCAGCCGGTTCATTCAAATCAACCGACGAACAAGCCACCAGGGCCAGGGTCGCGGCAGATATCAACAACGCTCGTGTGAACATATCGTCTCCTAGGTTTTGTGACAGACACCTGAACGGCAAACGCCTTCATGGATACTGTCGACGCTTAGCAATCCCCATGCCCTGGTCGACACCAAAAGTATCCAAACGCTGATCAGCGACAGAAATCGCGCGCCAGTTCAGTGCATAGATCGGGACGCTCCATTTGAAGGAAATGGGTCGTTTCGGGCACGCAGACATAATCCAGGTTGAACTCAGCTGCAAGCTCGCGCCCGATGGGCGCCGAAGGCTGGACACCCGGCACAGCGGGGTCGGCACAAAGAAACCTGACAGGGAAGTCGATCTGCGCCAGCCAGGGCCACAAGCTGGTGTCGTCGTTGGTCTCGAAAATTTTCGCTTCGTGTTCGGGGTCGCATGAAAGCACCCATCCATCTTTTTCATCGTCGGACACCGGACGCACCAAGGCACGCGCCAGCTCATCGCAGGCCTCGGGCAGGCAGCGGGCGTACATGCCATTGCGCCTGATCTGCTCGGCCAACTCTTGCCAGCTGTCAAAATGGGTACGGCGCCTGCGCACACGACGCCCCAAATTCAGCATTTCTTCCACGTGTGCAGACTGCAAGGGATGGCCGTCGGGCGGAATGATGGGCGGATCGAACAGCACAAGGCCGTCAAGTACCGGCCCGAATTGCCTGGCATGCTGCAAGGAGATCACCGACGATAAAGAATGGAAGGCGCCGTAGGTCTTGCGTTCGCCCAGCTCGTCGCGGATGGAACGCATCACAAGATCAAAATCAAGCAGGAGCTGCGTCCAAGAGTGGTTTTCCAACGATCCGCGATCGCTGCGACCGTGTCCGCGAAAGTCGAGCACAACCACTTGGTAGTCGGCGGTAAGCGGCTTCCAGAACGAGGCATAGCCGTCGGCGGCCAAGCCGTTTCCATGACTGACGATCAAGCGTGTGGCCGATTCGGGGCCGTAAACCCGCGCCCGGATAAGCACCTCGTCGTCGGTTGCGACCTCAAGCGATTGCCTGAGCGGTGTTGCTGCTGCTGACTGCATGAAACTATTCCTCGTTCTGGGTGGCTGCGACGGTTCAAAGCTCGCACTGCCTGCTGGCTGTCTGCGGCCGTCGCTTCTTTCTTTCACGATAATACCCCGAACCATTCGTCGCGTTGGTATGCGGCCCATGCGGGGCGATTACTCGACTTGGTCGCCCGCAAGATCGGATCTGCGGCTGAATTCCCTGGCTTCCTGCAAAAACGCCTCGAGCAGATCTTGTGCGGGAAGTGTCAACGGCGTGTCTGCGCGCAGTACAACATGGATGGTGGTAACGGGCAGCGGATCTTCAATAGGCAGAGCGACTAGCCCCGCCCTTCGCCCGTATCGTTCTAGAAATGCGCTGGGCATGATGCCGACAACGTCCAGACCCGACATCAACCCCAGCAATGTGGAAAACGACTCACACTCAAGCTCTACCCGCGGCGGCTTCAGACCCCGTGTCTCGAATCGAAGGTGAGCCGGGTCGCCGGGCCCGTGCGCCGGTCCGGTAAGCACCCAGCTCGCCTCGGCCAGGTCGCTTAGACGCCTGGCGCGCGCCAAAGGGTGGCCCCGCCGTGCTGCGATAACCTCCTGGCTATGAAACAGAGGCTGGCGAAGAAGGTCATCGCCCACACCCGCCGCCGGCAGCGGGCCCAACAGAAAATCGAGTTCGCCGCTACGCAACTGGCGCAGTGCATTCGGATACAGCACATCACGCATGCACAGCTTTACACCCGGCCAGCGCACCCCGAAGCGTGCCGCCGCCCCCGGCAAAAAAAGAATGGACACAGCCGGCGACATGCCCAAGGTCACCTGGCCGGCAGCGTTGCCCAAATGGCGCGCTATATCTTCGCGGGCCCGATCCAGCTCGCGCAAGGCCGTTACCGCCCGAGCCGCCAGAATCTCACCGGCGGGCGCAAGCCGCGCGCCTCGCGCGCTGCGATGCACCATGGTGACACCGAATTCCTCCTCCAACTGCCGTAACGATTTGCTCAGCGCTGGCTGGGTGACATTCATGGTTTCCGCGGCAGCCCGAAGGCTGCCTTTTTCTGCCAGAGCGATCAATAATTCGAGCTGTTCCAGTCGCATGCCGCCTCCACTTTGTGATAACCAATGGTAATAGACGTGAAAACAAAACACTACTGGAGTCTTGATCCCTTCCCTACAATCAAAATCAAAACCATAACCTCAACGACACATCACCCTGGAGGAGACAATGACACGTAAAGTGAAGAATATTCTCTTCATTATGTGCGATCAATTGCGTGCAGATCACCTGTCCTGCTTTGGCCACCCTCACCTGAAGACCCCGAACCTTGACGCGCTCGCCGCAAAGGGCGTGATATTCGAACGCGCCTATGTGCAGTCCCCGGTATGCGGCCCGTCCCGAATGAGCTACTACACCGGCCGGTATGTGCATTCCCACGGGGCCAGCTGGAACTTCGTCCCGCTCAAGGTGGGAGAAATGACAATAGGTGATCATCTGCGCCCCTTGGGCGTGCAGTCGGTACTGGTCGGTAAAACCCATATGCGGGCCGATCTTTCCGGAATGGCCCGGCTGGGAATCGATCCCGACTCGAAAATCGGCGTACGCATTTCCGAGTGCGGATTCGATCCGTACGAACGAGACGACGGCATACACCCCTACTCGGGACACGACCCCGACCCCGCCTACAATCAGTACTTGCGCGACCATGGCTTCGACGGCGACAACCCCTGGGAGGAATGGGCCAACTCCACGGAAGACCCCGACGGCACGCTTCGCTCGGGTTGGTTCCTGAAGTATTCGAATCGGGCTGCGCGCATCCCCGAAGAGCACTCTGAAACACCCTACATAACGCGCCGCGCCATGGATTTCATCCAAGAGGCCGGCGACCAGCCCTGGTGCATGCACCTGTCCTACATCAAGCCGCACTGGCCATATATCGCGCCCGAACCATACGCAAGCATGTACAAGCCGTCAGATGCACTGCCTGTGGTGCGATCTGAACAAGAGCGCGAAGACCCGCACCCCGTGTACGAAGCCATGATGCAGCATCGCGTCTCGCAAACCTTCTCTCGCGACGAGGTACGAGACACAGTAATGTGCGGCTACATGGGCTTGATCAAGCAGATCGACGATCAGCTCGGGGTGTTGTTCTCGTTCATGGAAGAGCGCGGGCTGCTGGACAACACCATGATCGTCTTCACGGCCGACCATGGTGATTACATGGGCGACCATTGGATGGGCGAAAAAGACCTGTTCCACGAACCCGTAATTCGCGTTCCCTTAATCATCTACGACCCAGACTCGCGAGCAGACAGCACCCGGGGCACCCGCAACCGCTCCCTCGTCGAGGCCGTCGATCTGGCGCCGACTTTTCTCGATGTGTATGGCGGCCAGGCCGTACCCCACGTGATCGACGGACGTTCGCTGCGACCCTTGCTGTTCGGAGAGCAACCCGAAGACTGGCGGGATGCCGTCATTTGCGAATACGACTACGCTTTTCAAGACGCCCGCATCGACCTGCAAACGCCTCCGCGCCAAGCGTGGATGCGCATGATATTTGACGGGCGCTGGAAGTACGTGTTGTTCGAAGACTATCGGCCCATGTTGTACGACCTGGAAAACGACCCCAACGAATTTCACGACCTGGGCGCTTCGCAGCAAGCTGAGCACGTGCAAGCCCGAGCCCGCCTGCATGAGGCCTTGTTCCAATGGGCCAGGCAACCCCGCCAACGCGTAACGGTCAGCGATGCGGCCATCGAGTCTGTAGAGGTTCAGCCTCGCATCTCTGAAGGCGGCATTCTGATCGGCTACTGGGACGAAGAATCATTGGCACAGGCTCGCCAGGGATTCAAGCCCCGCTTCGCCTCCACTAATCCATTGGTCAAACCCACTTTGGATAGGTTGACCTCACAACACGGAGACACACACCATGTTTGATGCCACCGACCACACTTCTGAAACGCCAGACATCACGCCCTCCCATGTGGGGCTGGACGGCGTCGCATGGAACGTCATGGGGCAAATCTACGTTCCCAAACAGTCCAGCGACGACAGCTTCGCCTGGCATGCGACGTTTCCCATCGAAACCTTCGTTCCGCCTCATACGCATCCGTATCAAGACGAATACATCTTCGTCATTGACGGCCGCATCGACCTGCTGCTTGACGGGAAGAAACGCTCGGCAAGCAGCGGAGACCTGGTCCGCATGCCCCGAGGTCTGCCGCATGCCTTTTTCAACAACTCGGGCGAGCCCGCAACGGCCTTGTTCTGGGCTGCACCTGCCGGCAAATTATTAGAGCTGTATCGCCGGCTGCACAATGTCACCAATCCGGCCGAAGCGGTCAAAATAGCTCGCGACTATGATGTGCTGTTCGGTCCGCCCGTGTCTTCGGCCGCCACGAAAGAAGTGACTGAAACAAGTAAATAAAAAAACAAGTTTGGAAACAAGAGCAAGAGGAATGACACTCTTGCCAAGAGGCTGTTTCAGCCTTGCCTCATACCTATCAAAGGAGACACACATGAAAATCAAAACCTGGTTCTGTGCCGGCTTGCTTACGCTGCTGGCCGTGGGGACAACCGCCCAAGCGGATACAAAGCTGCTCTTCAATATGTTCATGGTCCCACAGGACCCGTTCAATACCCTTGTCATGGAGCCCTGGGCCAAAGACGTCGCGAAGGCGACCGAAGGGCGTGTCAAGATTGAATTCGCCCCCGCCAGCCTGGCCGCGCCCCAAGCCCAGATGGACGGAGTCACAAAAGGCGTGTTTGACGGCGCCTATATGTATCACGGCTTTCTGCAAGGGCGTGTAAAGCTTTCCCAGATCGCCCACTTGCCGTTCATAAACGTGAATGCCAAAGGCAGTTCCATCGCTCTATGGCGAACCTACGAGAAATTCTTCGCCGAGGCGGACGAATACAAGGACGTGAAGCTGCTCTCCCTGTTCACCTTCCCCGGGGGCCCTATTTACGGCATGCACAATGCCATCGAATCAAAAGCCGATCTGGAAGGCATCAAGGTCTACTCGGTGGCGGGCAACATCGCCCAGATGCTCGAGTCGGCAGGCGCGGGCGTGGTGGTGGCGCCAGCCGCACGCAGCTACGAGATCATATCCGGCGGCACTGTCGATGCCTTCGCCGGCTACCCGCTTTACAGCTCGACGGCATTTCACACGATTCAGTACGCCAAAACCATTACCGACATCCCCGGCCAGCTATCCGCTCCCAGCTTCGCCTTGTTCATGAACAAGAAACGTTGGAACTCCATTCCAAAAGCCGACCAGGAAATCATCATGAAGCTGTCGGGCGAGGCGTTCTCTGCTCGCTTGGCCGCCATCGACGAACTTGAATCCAAGCTGCGTAGCGACGCCACTGCGGAAAGCAAGAAATTCCTGACAGCCGGCGACGATTTGATGGGTTCGTTTCATCAATACGGTGACAAACTGAAGCAAGATTGGCTGGCCTCGGCCAAGCAAGCCGGTGTCGACGGCGAGGCGGCCCTGATGATGTATGAGAAAGAAGCTCGAGCCAACGCCAACTGAACAGCCGGATCTCGACCATGACATTAAACATTCCTGGCGCCGATCACCTGGATCGTGCCCTGGGTTTCGTCAGCGCCATACCCCTGGCGCTGATCGTCGCCCTGACCTTCTCGGATGTCTTTGCCCGTTATTTCTTCGCCAGCCCCATTCCGGGCGCGGCCGAAATGATCCAGTTTTCGATGGCCATAACGATCTTCGCCGCATTGCCTCTGGTAACCAGGGCGGGCGGACACATCACCGTCGACTTTTTCTCTTACGCCCTAAGCCCGAATAAGCGGGTGTACTTGCAGCTTCCCTGCGAATTGATCAGCGGCATTGCACTGGCCCTTATTTCGTGGCGGCTCTGGACCCAGGCGGTCGAGCATGCACAAAACAACACCATGACCCTCGTGCTGCGTCTTCCAATGGCTCCTCTGGCCTACCTCATGGCGGGCTTCGCGGCGTTGGCCGTCGTGGCTGTGGGCCTGCGCTTCATCGCCACACTGAGAACCGCGTTCGCCCCACCGGAGACAACGCCATGATGATCTCACTGCTTGGTTTCGTCGTTCTGTTCCTGCTGGCGTTCGCGGGCGTTCCGTTGGCCTTTGCCATGCTGCTCGTGGGCGCTGTGGGTTTTGCATTGCTGCGTGGCGGATTCGATGCGGCCTTCTCGATGGTGGCCCAGCAAGTCATGGATGCCTCCGTCAACGACGGCATGTCAGTGCTGCCCATGTTCATTCTTATGGGGCTATTCGTACACAAGGCCGATCTATCGGAAGACTTGTACAAGGCGGCCAATGCCTGGCTGGGCCATTTGCGGGGGGGCCTCGCCCACGCCACCGTGGCGGCTTGCGCCGTGTTTTCCGCAATTTCGGGAAGCTCTATTGCCACAGCGGCGACCATGAGCAAAGTGGCCATCCCGCCCATGCGCCGCCTGGGCTACAACGACGCGCTGTCTTGCGGCTCGGTGGCTTCCGCCGGCGTGCTGGGCGTGCTTATACCCCCATCGGTACCTTTGGTCATATACGGGCTACTCACCAATACAGATATCCGCCAGTTGTTCATCGCCACGATCGTACCCGGCTTGCTTCTGGCCGTGCTATTCATCATTGCTGTTTTTACGATCATCGTCGTACGTCCGGCGTGGGGGCCCACCGGAGAACGCACGCAATGGCGGGCACGCTTCGCGTCGTTGAAGAACGTCTGGATCGTGCTATTGCTATTCATCGGCATTATCGGCGGACTCTACGCAGGCATATTTACCGCCACTGAATCAGCGGGTATCGGCGCTTCGGGCGCATTGCTGATCGGCATACTGCGAAAAAAAATGTCGTGGGCCATTTTTCTTGAATGCCTGATCGACACAGCCAAGACCACCGCGATGATCTTCACCATCGTTTTCGGCGCCTTTGTGTTCGCAAACTTCATTACATTGTCCGGTCTTACGGGCGCACTAATCGAATTGCTCAGACAGCAAGGCACGGGCACTCTCAGCGTATTGCTGACCATGGTGGCGATCTACCTGGTGCTGGGCGCGATGATGGAAAGCCTGAGCCTGATGATTCTGACCGCGCCCATTTTCCACGCGATTGCAACGTCGATAGGCATCCACCCAATATGGTTCGGTGTCTTCGTCGTGATGCTGATCGAAATAGGCATGTTGACTCCGCCCGTCGGAATCAACGTGTTCACAGTCAAGTCGATGAATCAAGATGTTCCCATCCGGGTTATTTTTGCGGGAAGCCTACCCTTCGTCATAGCGAACGTCATCGCTGTAGCCTTGTTGATCGCGTTCCCCATGCTCGCTCTGTACCCGCTAAGATGGCTTTAGCGCGGCGGCCGGGCCGGGCCGCGATGCACCGCTCGCGGCTCAGAAGCTTCCAAAAGCAGTGCCAAGCACAATAACGGTAACCAGGGCGATAAACGGCGCGCCCATCGTGACAGCGGCAATATTCAGGTACGACTGCCGGTGGGTAAGCTTGCAAATGGACAGCAAGGTGATGATGGCGCCGCAATGGGGCAAGGTGTCGAACCCTCCGGCCGCCATCACCGCGACCCTGTGCAGAAGTTCAGGGCTGATCCCGGCCGCGTTGGCCATGCGCAGGTAGTCGGCGCCCAGGGTCTGCAAGGCGATGCTAAGGCCCCCTGAAGACGAGCCGGTGATGCCCGCCAGCACGTTCATGGCGACGGCCTCGGAAACCAGCGGGTTGCCCGGCGCCACATTAAGCACCGCATCGCGAATAATGGCAAAACCCGCCAAGCCGGCAATGACAGCGCCATAGCCCACTTCAGAAGCAGTGTTGAACAACGGCAGCATGAAGCCGAAGACGCCTTTGTTGACGGTTTCGCGCAAATCGATCCATCGGCCCAGCCGCACGACAACCAAGGTTGCGCAGGCGGCTACCAGCGCCACGATCAGGGCCCACAGGCCCGTCATCTTGTCCGGCGCCACGTCCGGAAAGCGTTCCGTGACGAAACTCATGTCCATGTTGGGGAACACCACATAGGTGAACAAAGCATTGACGCCCACCACCAGAAGCAATGGCAGTATTGCAAGTGTGAGCGGCATGCGCGACATGGGACCCCGCTCTGCTTCTTGAATGTCCGCACCGACGTCGTCATCGGAATGCTCACCGTAGCCTTCATTTTTCAGCTGCGCCTTGGCCTGACGCGTCAGCAGCCACCACATTCCGCCCGCCAGCATGATGATGCTGCCTATGATGCCCAGGCCCGGCGCCGCGAATACGTTGGTGCCGTAGTATGGAATGGGAATGGCGTTCTGGATGGCCGGCGTTCCAGGCATGGCCGTCATGGTAAAAGTGAACGAGCCCAGGGCGATGGAAGCCGGAATCAGCCGCTTCGGAATATTCGCGGCGCGAAACAGGCTACGCGCGATGGGATAGATCGCAAATGCCACCACGAACAACGACACTCCGCCATAGGTGAGTACGGCGCAGGCCAGCACCACGGTCAGAATCGCGTGCTTGTGGCCCAGGCGCTCGACAATCCATCGCGAAATGGTATTGGCCGCGCCGGAGTCGGCCATGAGCTGTCCGAACAGCGCGCCAAGCAGAAAAATGGGCAGGAACTGCAGCACATAACCGCTGAGCGCCGTCATGAAGGTTTCAGTATAGATCGGCAGGAAATACGAAATCTCACCCGACAGCATCACCGCCAATGCGGCCATCAAGGGGGCCAGCAACAGCACGGTAATGCCCCGATAGGCAAGAAACATCAGCAAAAGAAGCGAAACGACGATTGCAAGCGTACTGGTCATGCATCAAGCCTTGTATATGACAGGGGTGTATATGACGAGGGGTGGGGCCGCCTAGGTAGGGTCGCCTAGGTGGGATCGCCTAGATGGTACCGCCTTATGGCGCCGCTTCCGTGAAACGTCTACCATAACGAGGCAACTATGTATGACCATTCAATAAAAAACATATCCGCCCGGTAGGAGACCTCATGGTTCGTATCCCTTCACTTTCAGCCGCTGCCTTGGCTTTGGCGGCAATGGCCCCCGCCGGCGCTTTCGCCCAGCAAGCCCCCGACAACCAAGGCATGTATATAGGCATATTCGGCGGGCTTGGCGCCGCAACGGCGACCAGCTTGCAGCAGCGCGGTGCGGTCATCCTGCCGCCCGACTCGCCCATACCATTACTACCCATCAACGCCCAGGGGTCGACTTCCAGCAGCACCAACGTTGCCCTGGGAGGCGCCCACCTGGGCTACGAATGGAACCGCCTGAAGCTGGGGCCGAACTGGGGCCTGCGGCCCGCCGCCGAGATCGAGGGCATCTATATCGGCAAGCACTCGCCCACCGGCGAAATGCCCGTGATGCCGCGTTTCCTGGGCATGCAGTACGTTACAGTTCCCACCACTGCCGGCGTGTTTCTGGCCAACGCCATCTTTACGTTCGAAACCCCGTACTCGAAACGGATACTTCCCTATCTGGGCGTGGGCGCCGGCATGGCTTTCGTTTCCATCAAAGGGGCCGACTCGGCCAACCCCAGCGAACCGGGCATCAACCATTTCAATTCCGGCCCCAATGCGTCGGACTCAGCCTTCGCCATGCAGATCAAGGCCGGTCTCAAGGGCGAAATCTCAAGAAACCTGACCCTGTTCGCCGAATACAGGCGCCTTTCCATCAACGCCACCAGCTATAAGTTCGGCGCCACCGATTATCCCGGCGTGCACTTGCCAACCCATACCTGGAAGGTGGATATGGGCCGCCAAAATTACAACTTGTTCGTCGCGGGCCTGCAATACAAGTTCTGAAGCAAGCGCATTCCCGAAGCATGCACCGCGCTCTGTGCGAGCAGCCCGCAACTTAAAACGCCGACGCCGAATATCGTTTCCGTCTGTCGGCGCCGGCCGGCCCTACACCCCCAGGTAACGGTGCAGGGTCGCGGTATCACCCGCCAGTTCTTTCGCAGAACACTGATGAACCACCTGGCCGGTTTCCAATATATAGACATCGTCGGTAACCGTAAGCGCACTGCGCAGGTTCTGTTCTACCAGCAACGTGGTGATGCCGTCTTTTTTCAGTTCGAGCACCGCACGCTCGACATGCTGGACCATGACCGGGGCCAGGCCTTCTGTAGGCTCGTCCATCAACAACAGGCTGGGGTTAAGCCTAAGCGCACGCGCTATGGCCAGCATTTGCCGTTCACCGCCGGACAACTGGTTGCCCCTGTGCTTTTTACGTTCAGCCAGGCGCGGGAAAAGCTCGTAAATACGAGCCGCAGTCCAGTTGACGTGGCCGGCGTCAGGCTGGCGGGTGGGCACGATATCGAGATGCTCTTGCACGGTTAGCGATGGAAAGAGCCGTCGTCCTTGGGGCACGAAGCCAATTCCAAGCATTGCGACCTCGTCGATGGGCATGCCCATCAGTTCGACGCCTCGCCACAGCGCTGAACCCGAGATAACGTTTGGCGGAGTAACCTGCATGATCGAACGGATGAGCGTGGTCTTGCCCATTCCGTTTCGCCCGAGCAACCCGACGATCTTGCCTTCGGGCACGACCAGGCTTACGTCTCTGAGGACTTGGGCGTCTTTATAGCCACTGGATATGGATTTGACTTCAAGCATTACCGCCGGCTCCCCCGAAATACACCGCTTGCACCTTCTCGTTGGCCCGGATTTCGGCGGGCGTGCCTTCGGCCAGCAAGGCGCCGTAATGCAAGCACGTAACACGGTCGGCCAACCCAAGCGCCAGTTCCATGTCGTGCTCTATCAGCACCACGGTAAGACTCTCGGATAGCCGCCGGATGGTGTCCGCCATGGGACCGCGCTCGGCGGGTGAAAGACCTGCCGCCGGCTCGTCCAGCAGCAAAACCCGCGGATCGTTGCCGATGGCAATGGCAAGCTCCAGCAAGCGCTGCTCTCCGTACGACATGTCACCGGCCCGTGAATGGCGGCGGGTTTTCAAGCCGCAACGAAAAAGCAGTTCGTCTATTGTGTCGTCCATATCGGCCGAAGGCCGGTCTTTCTTAAGCAAGCTAAGACGCCCTTTATGCCGGCCACGTATGGCCAGCAAGATATTTTGCTCGACCGTAAGATCGGCGAAAATATTGGTAATTTGGTAGGTGCGGCTCATGCCGTGGCGCGCCCGGCGCGTTGCCGACCACGACGTTACGTCGTGGCCGAACAGCTTGACCCGCCCCGTGCTGGCTTCGAGCTCACCGGATATCAGCGCAAACAAGGTGGTCTTGCCGGCCCCGTTGGGGCCGATAACGACATGGGTAGTGCCCTTCCTGACGGCCATCGACACATTGTCGACCGCTTTCAGGCCACCAAAGTTCTTGCTGATCCCGGTCAACTCAAGAGCGTTTTCAGTTTCCAAACCCAGCATCCTTATGATTTCTTAATGCCTTGATAATCGCGGCTGTACGGCGGCGACTTCATGAACTCTTCAGGGTCGTACGTCCAGAATTGCGATACCTGCGGATAGGTTTCGACGACCTCGTTGACGAGGGTGCCGTCTGCCTGCTTGACCACCTTGCGCACATACACATCGAAGATAGGATTGCCGTAGCTATCGAGGGACAAGGTTTCGCCCAAAGGACTGCCGGAAACCTTTTCAGAGATCAAGGTTTCTATCAGGGCGTCTGTGTCTTGTGCCTTGCCTTGTATCTTTTCAAGTGCGTCGGCCAGCCAAAGGCCTCCGGTAAAGCCTTCGGCCGCGAAGATGCCCGGAAGCAGCTTGTAGGCTGCTTTATAGGTTTCGACGAAATCGCGCGTCTTTTGGTTGTCGAGGCCCTCGGCGAAGTGAGAGCTGGACATAATGCCTTCACACTCTTCAGCTTCAAGATGGCGGATGACGGATTGATCGGTGACGTTTTGCGACGACAGCAGGGGAATCTGGTCTTTGAAGCCGAAGTTCCACCATTGCTGGAGCATCCGCGCGGAGTCGGCCCCGGTCTGCACCGAGAACACCACGTCGGGTTGCAAGGCCTGGATCTGTCCCAGATAGGGGCTGAGATCGGCCGTGCCCAGGGGATGCCAGAACTGACCCGCCACCGTGCCGCCGCCTTCGGTAAAGGTTTGCACGAACCCCCCGACTTGTTCATGGCCGAAAGCGTAATCCTGGCCAAGCGTAGCCACCTTCTTATAGCCCTGCTTCACCGCCCAGTCGGCCAGGGGACGCGTGATCTGGCTGGCGGAAAAGCCGCCCGTGCGCAATACGTTGGGGATGCGGCTGCGCTGCGTGAGTTCGTCGGCCGCCACGGCGGGCATCAGGTAAGGCACGCCGGTTGTCTTGGCCAGTTCGGCCACAGCCAAGCCCGTGTTGGCAAGAATATTGCCCACCAGCAGATGAACGCCTTGCTGCTGGACCAGGCGGCGCGCTTTTTGCAGCGAGGTGTCGGGGTTGGAACCGTCGTCTTCGACGAAAATTTCGACTGGCCGCCCTGCAATGGTAAGCCCGTGCTGTTGCCAGAACAGGTTCCAGCCATCGAGCATTTCACGGCCCGGCGCAGCCGCGGTTCCGGTAAGTGGCGACATGAAACCGATCTTGATGGGACCGTCGTTGGCGAACGCACGCATGGTCAGGCCGGGAACGGCCAATAAAGCCCCCATTTGTGCACTGCGAATCACGAAGTTTCTACGATTCATTGTTGTCTCCTGGTTTTATACGGGGTATTGCTACCCACGGGTTTTCTTGCCTCTGCTCCACAGGCCTATGATGCCGTTGGGTGCAAAAAGCATGGTGAGCACGAATAGAGCGCCCAGTACGGATGCCCATCGCTCGGTATAGAAGCTGACCACGTTCTCGAGAGTGATAATGACGGCGGCCCCGACGAAGCCTCCCCAAAGCGTGCCGATGCCACCCAGAATAGCCATCAGCAAGCCTTTCACAGATTGAGTCAGTGCCACGCTGGTGGGACTGACGAAACTATTAAGCAACACGCCCAGCACGCCCGCCACGCCTGCGGCAAAGCCCGACACAAGAAAAACCAGCGTCAGGGCATGGGGCACCTTGTAGCCCAAGGTCGCCATGCGATGCGGACTTTCACGAATAGCCCGCAAGGCAAGCCCGAACTGGGAATGCACCATCAGGCGCAACATCCAGAACACTACCCCGACCACCACCAGCACGAACCAATAGAACATGTTGTGGTCGACAAGAATTTCCGGCCTGGCGATGCCGCGCAACCCGCTTTCGGCGCCGGTGACGGAGACCCAGCGATAGGCAACCCCCCACACGACCATGCCCAACGCCAGAGTCAGCAACAAAAAATACACCCCAGTCGTGCGCACGGCCAACACGCCGAACAGCAAAGCCAACAGGCTGGCGCCCACCACGCCGGCCGCCGAGGCCAGCCAAATATCCATGCCCGCGCTAAGCTGGCACCAAGCCACCACATAGGCCGCCATTCCGAAAATCGCACCGTGACCGAGCGATGTGCGGCCAACCATGCCGGCGAGCAAGTCGATCGAGGCGGCGAACAGCCCGTAAATCAGAATTTCGGTGAGCAGTATTTTCGGATAAGTGGGCAGCAGCAAGGGAGCAACGATAAGCACGATTGCCATGACCAGCCAAAGCCCGATTCTCAAGTTTGCATGCATGGTCAAGCCCTTCCAAAAAGGCCATATGGCCGAAACGCCAGCAACAAGGCCATAGGCCCGAAGATGATGAAGTAAGCAAGTTCGGGAAACCACACTTGGCCGAACGTAGCCAGAAAACCCACAAGCAAGCTGCCGATGGCCGCGCCGCCCAGACTGCCCCTGCCCCCTATGATGACGATGGCCAGGCTGTACACCAGAATCTCGGCGTCGCCCCCGGGGTATAAGGTAAGAAACGCCCCACCCAGCACCCCGCCCAAACCGGCCAGCGCCGAACCCAGCATGAAGGTAAGAACGAACAGGCGGCTGATCTTGATGCCGATCGCCTGAACCATCTCTTTGTCGTCGACCCCGGCACGTATCAGCGCACCGAGGCGGGTCCGGTTATACAGAACCCACAAGAAGGCAAACGTGGCAAGGCCGGCTGCAATGACGAAAATACGATATTTTGGGTAAAACACGCCCTCGAAGTTGGCCGCACCGCGCAAGGCCTGGGGCACGCGTACGGTAAGAGCGTCGCCACCCCAGATGACCAGGCAGACATCGTTGATAATCAGCGCCACACCGAGGGTAAGCAAGACCTGCTTGAGATCTTGGTTCTTGATGCGCTCGAGCAGCACGCGATCCAACAGCAGGCCCAGCACCGCGATAGCGACAAGAGCGACCAATGCGCCGATAAAGAAGCTGCCGCTCCAGCGACCCGCTGTCATGCCAATGTATCCGCCCAGCAAGTACAAAGAGCCATGCGCCAGGTTGACCACGCGCAACAAGCCGAAAATAAGCGTGAAGCCACTGGCCACCACAAACAGCAGCGCCGACAAAGACAGTGCGTTAGCGATCTGAATTATGTTGGCGATCATGCGCCGACTCCGACAGTGTGATTGTTTTCCGTATACCGCCTGTAGATTTCTTCACCAGTCCAGAACGCAACTTTGTCGTGCTCCAGGATGTAATCAAGAGCCTGTTCCAGGTAGCGAATGCGATGAGGGCTACCGGAAAGGAAGGGATGCACTGGTATGGCCATGATGCGAGGCTGTTCCTGCCCTTCTTGCCAAAGACGATCAAAGGTATCGCGCACACGGGTGAACATGACCTGAGAATCATGATGCTGCACGGCCATCATGGGGATATCGTTAAGCTCGACCGAGTATGGCATGGCTACCATATCTCCGTGCAAGGTGTTCAGCCTGCACGGCTGGTCGTCCAGAACCCAGTCGGCGATATAGCGTATGCCGGCTTCATGCAGCAAATCGACTGTTTCGAAGGTTTGTGTCAGGCCCGGCCCCAGCCACCCAAGCGCGGGCTTGCCGGTAAAGCGCCGGATTTTTTCTTGTGCCAGAAGAATCATGGCCGCCTGGTCGTCGACCGCGTGAATGGGAATCTGGACGTCGCCATGGCCCATGAATTCCCAGCCTGCCTCGAGCGCCGCGCCGGCAACCCTTGGATAAGCTTCACAGACATGGCCGTTTATCGATAAAGTGCCTGCGATGCCGCGACTGCTGAAAGCTTCCAGCAAACGCCAAAAACCAACTCGCATGCCATATTCGTGCCAAGACCAGTTGGCAATATCGGGCAGGCTGGTAACACCGGTGGGCGGTGGAATGACCTGTCGGGCCATCGGCCGGTCAAGAGACCAGTACTCGACATTGATGACCGGCCAGACGACGACGCGAAGATCGGCGCCCAGATCGAGCCGGGGCCTGTCGACAATGGCGCTGTAAGGCAGGCGTTCCGTTGGCCACTGGCCCCCCTTTGCTGCTGTTTTCTGCTTTGTCTCCATCTTGCTACCTTGGAAATTTTTTTATAAGACGACTGGTTCGCCGGTATACGGCCTACTCTTTAATTGCGGCATTGACCCGCGGCATGACTTCTTCGGCCATCAATTGCATTGAGCGCTTGGCCAACACGGGGTCAACCCAGTCGTGACCGGCATATAGCAACTTGCCGAAATCGCCGATCTGGTCACGAAACGCCAGTATCTGGTCTACGACCGAATCGACCGAGCCGGCAATGACCAACTGTTTGGTGACGTAATCCGGCGTAATGAGCTCGTCGGGCATGCTTTGATCGGCCTTGAACAAATTACCCCGCCCTCCGGCAGTCACCAGCTTGCGTATTAGCTGTGAAAAATAAAAATGATAGGGTCCGGAAGCCTCGTAAGCGTAGCGTTGCGCGACTGCATCGTCATCGGCGACGAATATGCTCTTGGCAACCCGCCATTCACTTGGATGGGGCTGCGCCCCAACCAGCTCACGCCCCTCGGCGTATTTGTCCCAATGGGTCTTGACCCATTGAGGCAGGAGGAAATTGGCCGATATGGCTTGCCAACCTCTTTTGGCCATTTCAGTGACACCCTGGGAAAATGGCGCCACCGCTGTGCCGACGATAGGGGGATGCGGCTTTTGATAGGGCTTCATGATGTAGCCCTGGCCGATCTCGGGGATCATGGTGCGCCCCACCGAGATATTCCAGTACTTGCCTTGTATATCGTATGGTGGCTCGGATTCCCAGATTTTGAGCACCGTGTTGATGCATTCGACCAGCATCTCATTGCGATTCTTGTCAAGGTTCCCAAAGACCTCTGCATCAGACATCAGGCCGCCCGGACTGATGCCCATGATGAAGCGCCCCTCGAGCAAATGATCAAGCATGGCCACTTGCGCCGCCACGGCCGCCGGGTGGTTGTTGGGCATGTTGATGGTGCCGGTGCCCAATTTGATCTGCTTGGTTTCCGACAGAAGGCTGGAAAGGAAAACCATGGACGACGTGACTGTTTCGGCGGCATCGGTAATATGCTCGCCGACAAAAGCCTCGGTAAAGCCAAGGCGATCGGCCAGCAACACCGCTTCGCGATCTTCTTTAAGCGTTTCGGTAACATTTCGCCCCGGGGGATGCAGGGGCATCAAAAAAATGCCTAATTCCACTGTTTGGTCTCCAGACAGCGCCTTTCATTGTTCTTCTTTAAAGGGATAACTGACTGTCTCCCCTTAATTGATGCTCAAGTGATCAATAATAAGCGCAAAGCAGTACAAGGAAATACTAGAGCTTCTACTAAGAAACCCTTAGTTCTAAGTTCTAATCAAGATAGCCGCCCCGGGAAAATATCAACGGCGTTGACGTCGGGCTATATCCAAAATGCATCACAGTGCCAAAAAACACCGCGTGATCGCCACCGTATGAGCGGAAATCGTTGCGGCATACGAACTGGGCGGCCACGTCTTCCAATAGCGGTACGCCCTCCGGGGTCAGCATGTAGTCCACAGAATCGAATTTGTTCGTGGACGGGCGCGAGAACCGCTCGGACAAATGCCGCTGGTGGTTGCCCAATACATTGACGCCGAAATGCACTGCTCGCCGAAATACTCCGTGGCTGGGCGCGGATAGCTTCTGCGACCACAACACCATTGGCGGGTCGAGCGAGACGGCATTGAACGAGCTGACCGTTACACCATAGAGCGCGCCCGCCTCGTCTCGGGTCGTGATCACCGCCACGCCGGTGGGGAAGCATCCCAGCGCATTGCGTAAATGCCGCTGCTGGGGCGCCGCCATGTTTGCCGGCCCAAACTCTTGGGCCGGAGCGTCCACCGTGACCCACTCATCCTGCGTTATCGGCATGCTTGTCTCTCCCTGCTGTGACTGACCGCCTTGGCCTCGCGTGACGCAGCCGGTGCTCTTCATCTGCTCAACCGGCCGCACTGTCTCGATATGGCGCTGATCGGCGGTCTGTTGACAATGACTGTTGTCGCAGCCGCTGCTTTCTTCAGCCTCAATTTAGTGATCTAATGATCATTATAAGTTTGCATGCCTTGAATTTGCAATATCATGTCTTTAAAAAACCCTACACCGGAGAAGACCATGAACACACAACCCCACGACGCCGGGGCGCCTGTCCTGGTGCTGGCAAACTCTCTTTCGGCCACCCAGGATATGTGGCACCGGCAGATTCCCGCATGGTCCGAGCGCCATCGAATAGTCTCTTGCAACTATGCCGGGCATGGTCCGGCCACCGACGCATCGCTACCGCCGCAAGACAATATCGCCGGCATGGGGCAAGCGCTGATCGCTCGGCTGGACAAGCTGGGCGTCGAACAGTTTGATTTCGTCGGGCTCTCGCTAGGCGGGATGCTGGGCTTGCACATGGCCGCCCGCTACCCCGACCGGGTGCGGCGCTTGGTGGCCGCCAATTGCCGTTACTGGAACAATGCCGAAGGCCAAAAACAATGGGACGCCCGGATCCAGACGGCGCAAGAAAACGGCTTGCAAGCCATCGCTCAAGGCACATTGGAACGCTGGTTTACCGAGGGCTTTCGCGATGCCGAACCCGATACCGTTGCGCGCATGCGGGACATGATTCTTACATGCGACGTAGAAGGCTACGCCCTGGCGGCCACTGCCGTTCGTAATCTCGATTTGCGCGAGCAATTGTCCGAAATACGATGCCCCGTACTTTTACTGACCGGAGATCAGGATGTCGCCGCTCCGGCGGAACATATGCAAGAGATCGCCCAACTCGTGCCCAATGCAAAACTGCACGTATTCGACCATTGCGCGCATATTTCCAACATTGAGCACCCAAAAGCATTTCTGGAACAAGTTCAGGAGCACTTGGAATAGAACGCGAATTCCGGCGACCACAACACGAGTGAACTACGGCGCCGCGGTGTGTGCGATGCCACATGCGCAGCGCGGCAGCGGCCCGCGTGGGCGCCGGTCAGGAAGACGGATTCTCGTCGCCGGCGCTGTTCTTACGATATAAATGGCCCAGGCTCTGTATCAAGCCTTCGACCAACGCCTCGATTACTTTATTGAAGTTCTTTGGAATCGCGGTTTGATATACCCAACGCCTCATGCCGATGTAAAAAATGCTTGCGTGCAGCGCCCATACCAATTCCACCTCGAGATCGATGTCATCGTTGGCCGGATCCGGCGAGAAACCGAATTCATGCCGCGCCTCGTAAACCACTGTCTTGAAAATACGTTCATGCAGCAGCTTGAAGAAGCGGTCATCGATGCCCTTTTGGCGCAAACCAGCAAAGATCAGGATACGGACCCATTCGTTGCGAATCAGGTTTTGCGCATAGTCCAGGTAATAGCCCTTCAGCCGCTCTTCGAAAGGCTTCTCGCGATCACGCAAGCCTTCTTCCCACAATGGGTTCCAGCGCGCAACATACACCTGCCCATACACCTTTTCGATCAATGCCTGCTTGGTCGGAAAGTAACGGTACAGCAGCGATTGCGTCACGCCTATCTGCTTGGCCAATTCGCGGGTGCTGCCGTCGAAACCGTGCTCAGCGAAATATTGCACCGCCTTGCGTACAATCATCTGCTCGCGTTCGGCAGGGTTCATGCGCGGTGCGCGACTACGCTTGTTTTTCTGTGGTGTTGCTGGCATAGAAAACCCATTAGTCTTGTACTGCGCGGCTCATACTCCCCGCGCTTGGGGCACGCCTGCGGCTACCCGCATTCGGGGGGTGCATCAGGACGCCATTGTAATCACAGCCGACACACATCCAACAGACGATCACGCAGCATGTCTCAAGCATTGCCGTCTAATCACACCTGCCAAACACTTCACACATTCTAAGCCGGAGACTCCCATGGCCCGCCTCCCCTACGCCGACCTTGCCAACCCCGAAGCCAGCCCACTGGTAGAGCAGATCATTGCCGAACGAGGCAGCGTACTGCATTTGTACCAAATGCTTTTACAAAGCCCGCCGATCGCTCGCGGCTGGCTCAACCATCTGACAGGAATCCGCCAGCAAAGTACTTTGCCAGGAGCCATCCGAGAGATGATCATCATGCGCGTGGCCCATCTTAACCGCGCGCCTTACGAAGCCGACCAGCACGCACCCATCGCTCTCAAAGAAGGGCTAAGCCAGGCTCAACTGGACGCGCTAGAAGATTGGGAAGGCACAGCGTTGTTTTCTGAGCGCGAGCGCGCAGTACTGGCCTATACCGATGCCATGACATTAAATGTACAGGTTGAAGATTCCATCTTCGACGCTGTTGACAAGCACTTCACTGACCGCGAGATGGTCGAACTTACCGCCACCATCGCCACCTACAACATGGTGTCGCGGTTTCTGGAGGCCCTGCAAATTCATTCGGACGACCCGCGCCGGGCCGCCGAGCCGACAGCGTAGACGACGCCTGACGCCCAAAGGCACAAGGCCGTTGCGGGGCCCTAGGCAGGCGAAAAAATCCGCCGCCAAGGCCGGGGGTTAGTCCAACGCCCCGCCGCCCCAGACGCCAAACGCGGCCTGCACCGAAGCGGCGTCGACCCGGCCGCCGCGCAGCAGCAAGGTCAGCAATATCTTCGCTTTCTTGCCATCAAGCCAGCCGGCCCGGATAAGGCCGCGCTTTTGCAGGTCGATTTCGCTGCCCACAAAGCCATACGTCTTGCCCAGCACCTCGCCGTTTCCGGTGCGCGAAGCCAGCACCACCGGCATTTGGGCAGCGGCCCGCTCCAGGGCCTCGGCCACCGGCGGCGCAACATGGCCACCGCCCGTCGCCTCGACAACCAGCCCGGCGAAGCCCGCCTTGCAGGCCGCATCGACAAGCCGGCCGTCATCACCCAGGCACACCGTAAGCAAAGCCACGTCGGCGCTGTCGCGGCCAAGTTCACGCAATGCCGATCCCATGCGCTGCACACGATTGACGACGCGCACGCGCCCTTCGCAAACCCAGCCGATGGGGCCCGCCAACGGCGAAACAAAAGCCGCCGTGCTGCTGGTGTGCGCCTTGCGCACAAAGCGGGCGGCATGGATTTCGTCGCTGAACACCACCATGCAGCCCAGCCCTTTTGCATCGTCGCTGCAAGCTGTTTGCACAGACGCCAGCAGGTTTGCCGGCCCGTCCGCGCCAGGCACCGTCGGGTTGCGCATGGCGCCGGTAACAATAACAGGTGCGTCGCAGTCAACCAGCCTGTCCAGCGCGAACGCCGTCTCTTCAATAGTATCGGTGCCTTGAGTAACCACCACCCCGCTTGCCCCTTCAGCCACCGCTTTTTCTATCGCCCCCGCCAGCGCCAGCAGGTCGTCGTACGATAAATGAGCGCCCGGAATCTGCCGAAAAGAGACGGTTTCCAGCTTGGCCAGCTCAGCCAGTGCGGGTACCGCCTTGATCAGCATCTCGCCCGTCAATGTCGGCACAACGCCGCCATCAGGACTTTCGGTCATGGCAATGGTGCCGCCCAGGGCGAACACCTTTACGGTAGGCAAGGCCATTGTCTGCTCCAGCAAGTTATCACGCCCGCCATCCGCCGGGCGCACAATGGACTACAGCATACTTCATGGAGCGCCGCTTGCGTGGGCACGACCACCGAAGTAATGCATTGCCTCTGCCTAGAGCTTTCGCCGCAGTTGCAGCACAAGCATCATTCCGACGAGGATAATGGCTGCGGAAAACAAGAGGACTCCGCCTTCGACAAACCGCGATGTCAGCGCCAGGCCCCAAAGGATGCCTCCTACCCACAGTCCCGCATCGACAGAAAGATTCCACATCACCGACGCGCGGCCCGCGCTTAGCAGGCGCATTGCCGTGTGAAGCGTGACGGTCTGGACAACTCCGATTCCGACGCCTATCAGCACGCCGGAAACCATCGCCGCCGTGGAGCTTGCGGCAAATACCCCACACACTCCTCCGGCCGCCAGCAAAACCGCCCCCGTGACAATCGTGGCGCCAGTCGTGGTTTTCGCTTCGAGCTCACCGCCGAGCCAGCGTCCCAGCGCGTTGCCCGCCTGGACCGAAAAAATGACGACGGCGGCGCTTCCGTATGCTGACGCCAGTACTGGCAGGCTGGACAAGCCATGCGAGAGCAGCACCACTCCAATAAGCAAGAAACACAAGACAAGCCACGGGGCGCCCGCCACAAGGTCACGCATACGCCGCAGCCCGCTTTTCTTGCCCTCGGCCAAAGGCTTGCGCTGAACGCTGCCTGAGGCGGGCAAGCCGGCTGAAGCCCGTCCCACAGCGGCCGGTACCCCGAACGACAACCCGACGGCGATCATCCCAGCGATGAAGGCGCAAATGCCAAATACAGTCGGCGAGAACGTGAGCGCGAGCTGCACTCCTATGGGCGAGCCCAAGGCGGAAGCGGCCATGGTGACCAGTCCGTAAATGCCGATCATGCGTCCGAGCCTGTTGGCCGACACGAGCAATGCTATGCCTTGGGATCCGGCAACGATCAAGATGCCAAAGCCCGCACCCGCGGCAACAGCCCCGGCAAGCAATGCGGGCGTGCCGGCCGCCATGCCTGTGATCAGTGCTCCGGCGGCCGTCAGGGCCACCGAGCCGGCCAGCACGGACCGAAGTGAAAATCGGCTGACCAGGGCCGGCGTGAGGGCCTGCACGCCCATGACGAACGCCATCATGGTTCCAAGGAACAAGCTGCTCAACCCCGGCGCATCAGCTCGCGTCACGGGAATAAGCGAGTACAGCGTGAAGAATATCGCAAGACCCAATGACGCCACCGCCGTCAATGACGCAAACGGCGCCCAAGCAGGAATCTTCATCTCTTTAATCCCACATGTGGGTGACGTCGTCAATCGTGCCGGCCGGAAGCCGGTCAAGAGGCCGCGGCCCGGTATGGATCACTTGCTGCATGTTGTGTGTCCCGAAATTTTCAAGTCCGCACAGCATAAGCCATTTGAACGCCGCTTCACACTTATCCACTGTTTCTGTGTGCAAGCCTGTGAATAATTGTTGGAAGACTCGCGGCAAGCACGGCTGGGATTGAGCCTGCGGCCTTTGACTGAATTCCGTCCGCCCCAACCTTCGACGTACAATCAACCCGCTTGCACGTTAATCCATACAGCCATCTCGAAAAAAATGTTTGAATCGCTTTTCCGCGTTGATCTAAGGCGTCTGATCCTTTGGATGTGCCTGTTCTTCGTGTTTTTGGCATTGGGCAACAGCATGCACGCTGCGTATCAAGTCCAGCACGGTTTGCTGCTGCAACACAGCCTGGACACAAACCGCTCTTATGCTGAAAGGCTGGCACACGTAACCGATTCATTTATTGCATCATCCGCACAGGTGCTTGAAGCCGCTGCATTGGACGTAACCGAAAGCCGGCTCGATCCGGCCGCCACACAAAAAGAACTGGAGCAGCTCGCAAGCATCTCTGACACCTTCAGCACCCTTATTGCGGTTGACTCCTCAGGCAAGATTTTTGCGGCCCTGCCCGGCAGTGCTTTCCTGGTGGGCACACTTTTACAGGCCTCACAGGTCAGGCAGTTGCTCAATGTGAAAGGTGTGTCAACAATCAGCGGCGCGTTCAAGGGACCGTCCGGCCGCTGGCTTAGCGTCATCGCCCATCCCATCTTTTTGCCCGAGGGCGGCTATGCGGGGTTTATCGGCGGCGCTATTCGCCTGCAAGGCGGCAGCGCCCTGCAAACCGCTTTAGCCAAGCATCACTATCAAAACGGCTCTTATTTCTACATCGTGGACGAAACGGGAACGGTTGTTTACCACCCACAGCAAGACCTGATTGGCTCCTCTTTCCAAGACACGGAACCTGTGCCGGAATTATTGCGCGGCAAAGCGGGAACGCAGCGCACAAGCAACGCCGAATCCCATGACCAGCTCGTCAGCTACGCGCCGATACCCTTCGCGAACTGGGGTGTCGTCGTACAGCGGCCCACCGAAATCGCACTATCCAACATCGACAAGCTTCTTTTACAGACGCTTTACCACACATTGCCGCTGTTCATCATCAGCTTGCTGGCAATCTGGTGGCTGGCCCGGCTTATTGCTTACCCTTTACATGAACTTGCCGAAGTCGCGGCCAATCTGGACAACCGGGCCAGTTTCTTGCGCATTCGCTTCATCAAGGGCTGGTACGTCGAAGCGGCGCTGATACAAAAAGGCCTGCTGCAAAGCTTTTCCGCAGTGGGAAGCCGCCTACGCAAGCTTCACCGCGAAGGTTCCACGGATCCGCTTACCGGCGTGGGCAACCGCCGAGGGCTCGACACAGCCATCGGAAAATTGATGAAGACGGCGCAGAACGTGGCCGCGGTGATGGTCGACATCGATCATTTCAAGGCCATCAATGATAGGCATGGCCATGCCGCGGGCGATGAGGTCCTTAGAACCATGACGGCCATGATCATGGCCGAGGCTCGCAAAGAAGATGTGGTCGCCCGCACGGGGGGCGAGGAATTCGTTATTTTGTTGCCGGACACAAAGCTTGATTCGGCAAGGCAATTTGCCGAACGATTACGGTCCGTCATAGAACAGACCCGCTTTGACGGCGTGGGACACGTGACCATTTCGCTGGGCGTGGCTTGCTATCCCGAACACGGCGCCAGCGTGCATGACGCCATGGCGCTTGCGGACACAGCGCTTTACCAAGCCAAGGCCGCCGGCCGCAATCGCGTACACCTGGCAATATAGAGCCGCCCGCCCCGCGGTCGCGGGGCGGTTCGACGCAAGGCCCTTGTCGCCGCGGCTTTGTCAGCGCACGCTGGAAAGTTCAGGCAGCCACATGATGAGCGACGGGATATAAGTGACCAGAGCCAAGGCAACAAGCGCCAGAATGAGAAAGGGAAAGCAGCCCCTTACCACTTCTGCGAAATGCGACTTGAATGTCACGATGCCGACGAACAGGTTGATGCCGAAGGGCGGGCTGATCATGCCGATGGCAAGGTTGAGGGTAAGGACGGCGCCCAGGTGCACCGGGTCAATACCCACAGCCATGGCTGCTGGAAAAATCAGCGGCGCCAAAACGATAATGGCCGAGTTCGGGTCGATTACCATGCCGGCTATCAGAAATATCACGTTGACGATCAAGAGCAGGCTTTCAGCCGACCCCGAGCCGATCAGGCCGGCGATCATCTGGGGCACCTGCTGCACAGTCATGAACCAGGTCATGATAGAGCCCGCGGCAATCAAAATCAGCAGCATGGCAATCGTCGCCGCCGACGTGCTCGTGACATCCAGAAGCTCGCGCAGCTTCAGCCTGCGATAGACGCATACCTCGACGAACATCGCGTATACCGCCGATACGGCGGCCGCCTCGGTTACAGTGAAGTAGCCGCTGTATATGCCGCCCAGAATGATGACCGGCAGCATCAGCGCCCAACCGCCACGCTTCAGCGCCTTGAGAAGGGCCGACGCGGAAAAGTGTTGAGCCCTGCCAATGCCGCGACGCAAGGCATACACCAGCGAATACGCGATCAGCAGTACCAGGAACACCAGGCCGGCGCCAAATGCCGAAAGAAAAACCTTGGCAATGGATTGGCCCGTCTGCAAGCAATAAAGAATGACAGCCACACTAGGGGGGATCAACATCGACAGCGTAGACCCCGAAAGAATCAAGCCGATGGAGAAACGCTTGCTATAACCTTGCCTGATCAATGCGGGGTAGACAATCGGCCCGACACTCACGACCGCGGCCACCCCTATGCCCGAAATGGCGCCGAATACGGCCATGGTCAGGGCTGTCGAGATGGCTAGCCCCCCCGGTATATGGCCCACCAACGAATCGGCAACGTCAACCAGCCGATTGCCAATTTCACCGCGGGATATTACGTCCGCGGCGAAAATGAACATCGGAATGGCAAGCAACGCAAAAACATTGACGCCCTGAACGGCTCGCTGAGGCAACGCGACCAGGGGCAAGCCCAAGTCCGAGACACTGAAAGCGACGATGGACGGCAGCAACAGCGACAAAAAAATCGGCACGGAAAGCAGAAGCAGCACGCTCGCGCCAACCAACAGGATAACGACATAGGGCATTTAGTCCACCTTGGCTAAGTAGTTGTCCGTATTCAGATCACACACCAGAAGGCCCCTCAGGCGTTGCTATCGGCTCGATCGCCGCCTCGACGGAAGGCAGACGTGAGTCATCTTTGCGCAACATGGCCACGAGCAGATCGGCATAGTTGATGAACATCAAGACCATTCCTATGCCGATCGGCAGATAGAGGAACCCCGGGGAAACCCCCAGGGTAGTTTCGATCTCGCCAGTGTTGAAGATGAACTTGGTCAGTTGGATGCCAAGAACAGCCATGATGGCGGAAGTCACCATTCCGACAATGGCCGTAATGAAAACAACCGCCCGCATGAGACGCACGCCTGCGGCCCTAAGCAGCAAATCGACGGCAACGTGGCCATGAATAGGGACAATGAACGCGGCGCCAATGAAAGTCAGCCATACCATCAACCACGATCCCAGGGTGTCTCCTCCGACGTAGGAGTACCCCAGGAAGTTCCGGGCGACGATATTCCCGAACAAGACCAATGTCATGACCAGGAGCACCACGCCCGAGAACGTACGACTGAACGCGTTCAAGCCACGGATGATGCATGTGGCCCACTTCATTTATTTACCTCGGCCAGTTCGGCATCAAAGGCATCCAGATAAGTCTGTCCTTCCCCCTTCGTGAGCTTCACGTAGAAATCGCGTGTGGGCTTGGTGACCTCAGCCAGCACCGCCTTTTGCTCCGCTGTCATGGGCACGACTTCCATACCGGCGCTCTTGAACACTTTAAGCGCTTCTTCAATGCCCTTTTGAGTTGTCTCGTAGGACACTACGGCTGCCGCATCCGCTGCCTCACGAATTTCTCCTTGGCAACTTTCGGGAAGTTGGTCCCACCACTTTTTGGACACCATGAACACTTGGTCGAGGGTTCCGTGGTCGGTCATGGTCATGTACTTCTGGACTTCATAGAACTTCATGGACTGGATCAGCGTGATCGGGTTGTCCTGCGCCTGGATGGCGCCGTTCTGAAGCGCTGAATAAGTTTCCCCGAAGTTCATCGAAACGTTCTGCAAGCCCAGCAATCTGTTCTGCTCGACCAACACCTGGGATGGCATGACACGCGCGGTAAGCCCCCTGTAGTCTTCAGGCGTCACCATTGGACGGGGGCCCGTCCACTCTTTGTAGCCGGTGTGCCACACATTCAGGGACACAATACCCTTGCTGGTGGTCGTATCCAGCAAGTCTTTCATGGCCTGGCTCTTGTGAATTTCCAGCAGCTTCTGAGGGTCGTCGGGAAAGTAATAGGGCAAGTCCATGATGCCCAGCAACGGCTGGAAGCCGACCAGGAAAGATGCGGGCAGCAATGTGGATTCGACTGAGCCAAGCTGCAGGAGCTGGATCATGTCGTTGCTGCCGCCCAACTGCGACGACGGATATACCTGAACTTTGAGGTCGCAGGAATTCTTGCCATTGAGCAGATCGGCCATCCGATGAGCCCCAAGATCGCGCGACTCACCGGGGTTGGCCGAGTGCGCGATCTTCATTGTGAAACCGGCTGCGGAGGCAGCCGAAACCCCTGCGATCCCGATCGCAGCCACCAAAACTTTCAAACTCGCTGATATGGTCTTTTTCATGCTCGTCTCCTGATTTTGCAATAGCCTAGCGGCTAGGCTGCTTGATATCGAAACGATCCGCGAGCCAGTCCCCGATAATGTCCTGTGCCAGCGTCGGATTGTCGTGCTGGCAATGCTCAGCACCCGTTTCGTCTTCCTCGATGAGGCGCAGGGTTACGTCAACGCCCCCCTTCTTTGCTGCGTCAAAAGTGTGTTGCGCCTGACGGACTCCCAATACATCGAACCCGCCGTGCACAATGAGATAAGGGCAACGAATACGTTCCACCACCCCTTCGAGGGTGAACGCCTCGCCCATTTGCAGCGCCTCGCGCATCGAGCCGGCGCCAAAAACCCATTTAATATGCTCGGCCAGGCCATGAGTTTCATCGGCCTCGCCCCAGATTTCATTGACCGCCCATACCGCCCCATGAGACACGGCCGCGGCCAGGCGCGGCTCAAAAGCGGCTGCGCGGGCGGCGTAATAGCCCCCGAGGCTGGAACCACTGACAGCAATTCGCTTCGCATCAACATCGCCGCGCGCCAGTAGATAATCGATGCACGCACCCACCGGTACTTCGTAGTCGAAGCGATTATGTATCCCATGTTTGCGCAGGGTGGCGCCTTGGCCCGCACCGTCCATAAGCAGGCAGGAAATGCCGCGCTCCAGCGCCCCGCGGCCAACCATGAAATACAGCTCTTCCTTGAAGGAATCGAGCCCTCCGAACCCGATGAGGACAGGCTGCTTGCCGCCGGCGGCTCGAGCACCGGGGCTTTGAATGAAATAGCCATGCAGCACCTGCCCATCCAGATACGGCACCTCGATTTTTTCAATGGGCGGATCAAAGTAGCGTCCGGCGGCCTGAAAGCTTTCTTCGCACTTAAGGAAGGTGGCCAACCGGCGCTCATCGTGTGCGGGCAACCAGAATTCTGCCGAGCGGAACTGGTTGCATGCCTTGAGCCAGTATCGCCTGGCGGTATAGGTGTGCCCCTTGGCCTCGGCCTCGTAGCCGCGCTCAAGGTTCGCCTGGGCAATGACGAGCCATTCCTTGTGCCAGCTTTCCTTGTCGCCGGGCCGCATCCTGCTGGCGGCGAGGAAAGACTCGCTGACGCTTCCCCCGCCCTCTTGAGACTCGCCAAGCGCGCGTCGGAACTGATAGGACAGCCAAGGATGCTCTGGCCAATGCTGCCAGCCATAAGGTTCATAATGCGCCGAGGCGTCGGATGATTTCTGATCTATGAGCTTTTGTTCCGCCATGATTCATGGTTCTCCAAGGTAATGCGCCACCGCCGCTCTAGGCCGCCGCGCCTCCGTCTATAGTGATTGTGGTACCGGTAATGAAAGCCCCCGCATCCGAGGCCAGCAGCAAGGCAGAGCCCACCACGTCTTCGGGTTCCGCAATGCGCTTGATGGCCTGCATCGCAAGGACGCGCTGCACATCCGATTCGTCTGCCAGCTGCGCTGCTGAAAATTCGGTGCGTGTCAGGATCGGCGCCAACGCATTTACGGTGATGCCGTATTCACCCAGCTCGACTGCAAAGGCCCGCGTCATCATGATCTCGGCCGCCTTCGTGATGGCGTACTCGGCCATGCCTCGGCGCGCCTTCTGGCCGGTGGCCGAGCTGATGTTGATGATCCGCCCCCACCCCTGGGCCTTCATGATGCGCGCCGCCGCCAGCGATACCTGGTGATATGCCAGAACATTGGTCTGGAGCAGCTCTGGCAGTTCATCGCGCTCACGATCGAGCATATCGCCGCGCACGGGCTTGGCCCCTGCGCTATTGACAAGGATGTCGAGGCGTCCGAGGCGTGCGTGCGCATCGGCGACCAACTGCTTCCGCCCGGACTCATCGCTGACATCCGCCGTCAGGGCAACGCCCCGCACGCCGCGCCGCTCGATCGCGGCGGCGGTCTGTTCAAGCGGCCCGGAAGAACGGCCGACCACGGCGACATCGGCGCCCGCATCCGCGAACGCCTCTGCTATCGCCCGCCCGATGCCGCGCGAACCGCCGACGATCAGCGCCGCCCGGCCCTTAAGACTGAAGCGGCGAACAAGATCGACATAATGCTGCTCAGATGTTGCCATTACTGCCTCCACGGTATTCATGAGACCTTGAAATCGGCCAGTGCCTTGGCGGAGAGTTCGAACCCGAAGCCCGGCTTGTCCGACAAACGGATATTGCCGTCGACAATGTCGATGGGTTCGGCCATTACAGGCTGCCACCACGGCTGGTATTCCTGCCACACGACGTTAGGGCAGGCGGCCGCCAGGTGGGCCGAATGCTCCATGAACAGGTGCGGCGTCACTTTGACTTCGTGCGCTTCGCATACATGAGCCACTTTCATCCATTCGGTCACCCCGGCCATGCGCATCAAGTCGGGCATGGCATAGTCAGTGGCCCGATGCAGAACCAGATTCAGAATTTCATCTTTCAAGTAATTCGACTCGCCTGTGCACATCGGCATGGCCAGGGCTTCAGTCGCCCGCGCGTAGTCGGCCACCTGTTTGAACGGCATCGGCTCTTCGAGCCAGAACAGGTCGAATTCTTCAAATTTTCGACCCATGCGCAGCGTCTGTTTTAAATCCCATGCCTGGTTGGCGTCGACCATCAGCTTGATGTCCGGGCCAATGGCCTCGCGCACGGCGCGCACACGGGCCACATCCTCGTTCTCGTCGGCAAGACCGGCGCGCATCTTGACCGCCTTGAACCCCTGTTCGACGTAGCTGCTCGCTTCCTTTGCCAGCGCGTCCCGGGAGCGATCCAGCCACAAACCTTGGCTGGCGTAAGCCTCGACTTCGTTGCGAAAACCGCCAAGCAAGCGATAAACAGGCAGGCCTGCCGCCTTGCCCTTGATGTCCCAGCAAGAGGTGTCGATTGCCGACATGGCCGCCGCCGCTACGCCGCGCTGGCCGATGAAACCCACCGCCTTGGAAAGCTTTGACCACAGCGCCTCGGTATCCAGCGCATCATGACCAACAGAGATCTGCCCCAAGTCTTCCATCATGCGCACCAGGCTCGCCACCCGGCCCTTGCCAAATGCAAAGCTCCATGCCGCACCCTGCAAGCCCCCTTCCGTGGTGATCTGCATCATTGCCGTGTCGATTGCCGGGATGGGGAAAGCAGCCGTGATCAGCGGACGCTCAAGCGGAATGGAAAGAAAGTGGGTCTCGACGGACTTTATGATGGTGGAACGGGACATCAATATTCTCCTTGAGCATTTCGACACCCTTGGGCATCGACTCGATATTCAATGCATCAGAAACAGACCTGAGGACGGTTGCGGGTACCGACTACGACGCCCGATCGTCTCCGGCTTCCTGCATGGGTGCTCCTTCCCGCCCTGCACCACCTTCGCCGGCCCCATTTCCAGCCGCCTGGCCCGCGGAGGCTATGTCGGAAGCGCCGGGCTGCTGTGGCTGCCACGGCGCTTTGAACAAGCTATGCGGTGTGGGGTGCACAGTAAGGCCGAGCAGATCGGCACGGTTGTAATGGCCCGCATAATCGTGGATGGAACGTTTGCCGACGGCCACATCAAGATCGAGGTCGGCGATAAGTATGGTTTCCTCGCCGCCGGCCTGGCCGGCCAATAACTCGCCTCCGGGCGACACGATGCAGCTTCCGCCCAGCGTACCTTCCTTGCGAAGCCAGGCCAGGTCGTCGTCGTCGCGTGCAATGCGCTCAATCGTGGCGTCGTCGAGCGTTCCGGCGGCGTTCAGCACATAGCAGCCTCCCTGGTAGGCAATTGCCCGGGACGAATTAAGAATGACATCGCGCATGCGCGGCTGGGTGGGCGAGAAATGGTTGGGCCACAGCGCGGCATGTACGATGGAGTATTGAGCGACGACGCTGAACACGAGCAATGGGTTGGAGTTCTCGGCGCATAACAGGCTGCTGACTGCCCCGAAGCCGGCCCTGGGCAGCTCAAGCCCCTCGCTGCCGCCGCCTGTGTGCACAAGCCGCTCTCCCACCGTCGGGCTGATCTTGCGATGATTGGCGGCGATTGTTCCCTGCGGCGATATGTGCAACGCGCTATTCCACATGGTGCCCGTGGTGTTGGGAAGCTTTTCGCAAATACCCATGACCACCCACACGCCCGCCCGCTTCGCGGCAGCGCACAGGCGATCAGTATCCGGCCCGCCCACCACCACTGAATTGCGGAACAGTTCAGCGGCCATCTCAAGCCCGCGAGCGCTGGTGGCCGCGTGAAAATGGAACCAGATCGGATGGGCCGGGATATAGCCTTCCGGAAACACCACGATCTGGGCGCCCATCGCGCCGGCCTCTTCAATCAGTTCTACCGCCTTGCGAACGGCTCCGTCCCTGTCTAGAAAACTGCCTGCCGACTGGACGACTGCCGCCTTGATATGTCCTAGAGTATCTGCCACGATGGCCTCCTAAGAATTATGCTCAGTGCTTCTTGATCGCTTCGCCTATTTATGCCTGGTCAACCTGCGACCGATACCAATCCAGAATTTCCGATCCTGTCCACATCAGCACGCCCTCATGGCCAAGGATGTAGTCGTATAGCGCTTCCAGGTACTTGATCCGATGCGGCACGCCCGTTAGGAAGGGATGAATCGAGATCGCCATGATTCGGGCGGAATCGGCCCCTTCCATATAGAGACGATCAAATTGATCTCGCCCCCGGCGCAGGATTTCGTCGGACGGCTGCTGCTGAACTGCGCTGATGACCACATCGTTGATTTCAACGGTGTATGGAATCGAGGTCATTCGCCCCGACTTGGTATTGATATGCACGGGCTGGTCATCAAGCACCCAATCGGCCACGTATTCGATCCCGGCCTCGGCCAGCAGGTCGACGGTTTGATCGGTTTCGGTCAGCCCCGGGCTTTCCCAGCCGCGCGGGGGCTTGCCAGTGAGTTCAGTGATGGCTTTGATGGTGTCGGCGATCGCCTTGCGCTCATCCTCGACCGTGTGCATGGGCGTCTGCACGAATCCGTGTCCGATGAAGTCCCAACCGGCCTCGTGAGCGGCTTCGCATGCTTCTTTGTAGACCGAGCAAGCGCTGCCGTTCACGGCAAACGTCGCCTTGAGTTCGCGCTGGCGAAGCGTCTGGAGAAAGCGCGAGAAACCCACACGCATGCCGTACTCATGCCAGGCCCAGTTGGGCACATCGGGCAACAGCGGCTGGCCCATGGGCGGGGGCAAAATCACCCGAGGCATCGGCTTGCCTGGGCGCCAGTTCTCGACATTGACGATTGTCCACACCGCAATCCTGGCATCGCCCGGAAGGCGTAGTGGTGGTCGCTTGTGTATCAGCGTGTACGGAACCCGATCCCGCACACTGTTGCCGATCTGTTCTGCTGCCATGTTGCTATTCTCCGGTGTTGGAAAATGCTACTGCTGCTGCACGCGTACCCGCTTAAAAACCCGAGGAGCCTTCGCCAAGCAAGCGCATGGCGGTGCCGCAGCAGACCTCGTGGTTTTCGTGGCTGGTAAGGCCAGGTATTGACGCGATTGTCTGGTCGGGGTGCTCGTCACCCATATCGAAAGGCGAATCCGTGCCGATGCAGACCCGCTCGGCGCCAACGAGGTCGATGAGGTAGCGCAAGGCTCCTGGATCGAAAACCAGGCTGTCGAAATAAAAGCGGCGGATCAACTCACTGGGCGACGTTTGCGTAAACTGGCGCGCTTCCGGACGGACCTTGTGCCCATGCACGAGGCGTCCAAGCTGGTATGGCGTGAACCCGCCACCGTGGGCAAGGCAGATCTTGAGGTCGGGGAGCTCGTCGAGAACGCCGCTGTACATCAGGTTGGCCACCATGACAGCCGTATCAAGCGGATTGCCGATCAGGTTGGTCAGGTAAAAGGATTCGAGCCCTTTTTTCGCTCCAACGTAATAGGGATGCGCGAAAACGAAAAGGCCAAGATCCTGGGCGCGCTTGAGCACCGGCCGGAACCGCTCTTCGATAAGCTGCGCACCCTCGATCGACGTGCCGATTTCAACCGCCTTGAACCCGTACTCTCGGACAACCCGTTCCATCTCGGCGATCGCGGCATCGACATGCTGCATCGGAATGGTGGCCATTCCGCGCAAGCGCGCCGGATTGGCGGCCACCATGTCGGCCACGCCGTCATTGACCAGCCGTGCCATTTTTTCGGCCAGATCGACGTCAGCCCAGTAATAGAACATCGGAGGCGCGGGAGAAATGACGGAAATATCGATTCCCTTGCGATCCATGGACTCGAGCTTGGCCTCTGGGTCATGGAACTCATCAAACAGCGGATAGATGTACCCCTGTTCGTGAACGACCTTGCGCGCTCCGTCTTGCCCTTCATCGATGCGCGCCAGGAATTCGGACGGAGACTGCGCTATCTGGTCGACGACGCGCCTGGGAACCACATGGCTATGGATATCGATCCGCATATCAGCTATACCTTTTTGATTCAGCGCTATCGTCGTACCAGTCGAAAGTTTCATCGGACAGGTTCACGATGGTGTTTTGCAGCTGTGTGTACTCGTGATAGGCAACCAGGCCGTTCTCACGGCCGATCCCGCTCATCTTGAAGCCGCCCCAGGGTGACGACGGGTCAATGCGGTGGTGGTCATTGATCCAGACGATGCCCGACTCGAGCCTTTGCGCCACCCGATGGCCGCGAGCGATGTCGTGCGTCCAGACACTGGTGGCAAGGCCAAACTGGGTGCCATTGGCGAGCGACACCGCCTCTTCCTCGTCATCAAAAGGAATCACGCACATGACGGGCCCAAAGATTTCTTCCTGGGCAATGCGCATTTGGCCGGCAACATCGGTGAATACCGTCGGCAAATAGTAAAAGCCCTTGTCAAACGCGGCGTCGTCGGGACGACTACCGCCCGCGGCAAGAGTCGCCCCTTCTTCAATTCCGATAGCCACGTATTTTTCAACCAGATCGCGCTGTTTGGCGGAAACCAGAGGCCCCATTTGCGTGGCGGCGTCTTGCGGGTCGCCCAAGCGGATTGCCGAAGTGCGGCGGACGATCTCTGTGACGACCGCATCGTGAATGGATCTGTGAACCAGCAGGCGAGCCCCCTGGACGCAGGTTTGGCCACTGGCGATGAAGGCCGCGAATAAGGCGGCCGAGGCTGCTCGCTGGACATCGACATCGGGAAATACGACTACGGCCGCTTTACCGCCAAGCTCTGCCGCGACGCGGGTAAGATTTCGTCCGGCAAGGGAGGCTATGGTCTTTCCCGTCTCGGTACCACCGGTGACGTCGATCTTTCGGATTCCTGGATGTTCGACCAAGGCCGCGCCCGCAGTGTGCCCGTACCCGGGCACTGCGTTATAAACGCCGGGGGGAACACCAGCCTCAGCCAGTATCTGACCGAGCAGCAGCGGCGTGATCGGAGCCAGCTCACTGGGCTTGACCACCATCGTGTTGCCGGCGGCCATTGCCGGAGCGACTTTTTTTGTCAGGATCAGCAGTGGATGGTTCCAGGGCGTGATCAGCCCGACGACGCCCAGCGCGACGCGGCGTGTGTAATTAAGGTAGTTCTGGCCGAACGGCGGAACGGCCCCTTCCTGGGTGCGCGCCACGGCGCCGAAATAACGGAACCACTCGGGCAGGCGCGCAAGCTGTGCCTGCATTTCCCGGCGCGGCCGGCCGATCTGGTCAATTTCGATTTCAAGCAGCTCGGGAAGGCGCCGGTCTAGAACATCGGCGACCTTATGCATGATGTCGCCACGCTCGGCGCCGGACAGGCTGGACCACGCCCCGAACGCCCGGTCGGCTGCGGCTATGGCTGCGTCGATATCCGTGGAGGCGCCTTCAGCAACTTCGGCAATGATGGCGCCGTTCTTCGGATTCACGACCGGGAAGACCTCCCCCGAGGCCGAAGGGTGATAGTCGCCATCAACGAACATTCCCCAGGTTTTCACGGCGCGGCCCCTACATATTTACCTGCCGACAGTGCCGAAAAAATATCCTGCTGGATTTGTTCAGCCGTCATAACCCAGCCAAAAGCGGTGCGCATGACGTCAAGCCCTGCCGCGTGCAATTCGGGGCCGTCCATGGTGTCGACGCAATCTTCGACAACGACAGAGGCGAAATCCAGCGTGTTGGCTCGCACGGTGGTGGCCAGCACGCAGCTATTGGTGTTGATGCCGGTGAACATCACCATGGTGGCGCCTCGCGCCTTCAGGACAAGTTCCAGGTCGGTGGCCTGGAAGCAGTCGTATCTGCGCTTGGTGTCCAGTATCAGGTCATAGGTTGAATCCAGTATTTCGGGCATGATTTCGCAGCCGGGCCCGCCCTGAATCTGATGACGCTCGACAAGCTTGCGTGTGGCGGTCGGGTTATCGGCACGGGTGCGCCAGAACGGATTCATGCGTATCTCGCATGGATCAATGTATTGCGTAAGCATGTGAATAACCGGCACGTCTGCCGCGCGCGCTGCTGCCAGGAAGGCTGCATTGTTCTGGATGGTGCGCGCCTCGGTGCCGGGCTTGACAGGCATGGTTGCGACAGCGGGATCAAGGTGTCCGCGGTGCATGTCTATCGTAACTACGGCGGGCCGTATAGTGTCGACCCCGAATCGTCGTTCCATGGCTAAGCCTCCTTCGATCTGTATGGTTTAAAGCCTAAGTCAACGATAAGCAACATTCAATATTTTTATTTGTTTTTCCCACTTATTGATATAAATAAGTAGAAACCCCGATCTACCTTGAACCGTAATTTTCATTACTGAATCACAAAGCTTGAACCTTGAATTACTTTGAAATAACAGTGATTTATAGTCTTAACGCTTGGCATGTTCGGCGATCATCCCCTATACTTTTACAATGTGTGCCTCCGTATTTTTGTTAAGATAGCTCCAATTAATTCCCATCTATTGAGACACTATTTTGTCCGCTTCATCACCTGCACAAACCGTCGGCCGCGCGGCCCTTCTGCTCAAGCTGATCGCATCCAGCCAAGCGCGCAATCTGCGTTTGGTGGATATCGCCGAAATCACATCATTGAACAAATCAACGGCGCACCGTTTGCTGCAGCGGCTGGTTCAAGAGCGGCTGCTGGCCCGGGACCCGGCGCACGGCTACCGGCTCGGCCCGCTGCTGTATGAATTGGGGCTCGCGGCACTGCCCGAGACCAACTTGCGCGAGGTTTCGCAAGCTGCTCTGCGCGAACTGGCGAAAGCCACGGGCGACATGGTGTTCCTCGTCGTACGCAGTGGTTTCGATACGTGCTGCCTCGATCGCATCGCGGGCGACTTCCATATCCAGACCATGACACGCACAGAAGGCGACCGCCACCCGATCGGAGCCGGCGCTGCCGGATTGGCCATTCTCGCCGCCCTGAACGACGCAGATATCAAAATCGCCATCAAGGCGGTTGCGCCACGTCTGCACAGCTATCGGCTAACTGAAGAATCGCTGCTCGAAGCCGTGACCCGCACAAGAGAGCGCGGCGGCCTTGCAATCGACGAAGGCAGCGCGGCGCTCGATGTCACAGCCATCGGACGCGTGATCCGTGACCGCTCTCGGGCGCCCTTCGCTTCTGTTCTGGTAGCTTCAATCAGTAACCGCATGAGAGAAAGCCGCCAGAAACAGATAGACAAACAACTGATTGCCTGCACCAACGCCATTGAGCTTGCCTTGCACGGACGAACCTGAACTTTTCGCCAGTTATCCGGCCCCGCCAATCTGCTCATAGCCGTCCAGTGTGATAGATTGTTCGTACTACATCCGCGCACCGCGATCAGCGGCTATGGCCATCTGCGCCGTTTCATGCCTGCTGATTTCATCTTGTACCAACTCTGGGAAAGAACATGGGCATCACCGCAATCATTATTCTTGTCATACTGGCCATCGTGGCCATCTATGTCATCAGCATCTACAACCGGCTCATTGCTCTACGAAACAGGTACAAGAACAGCTTTGCGCAAATTGAAGTGCAGCTCAAACGCCGCTACGACCTGATCCCCAACCTGGTGGAAACAGCCAAGGGCTATTTGGCGCATGAACGAGAAACGCTTGAAGCCGTGGTCGCCGCGCGCGATACTGCGGCCAAGGGCCTGCAGGCGGCCGCCGCCGACCCTGGGAATGCTGCTGCCATGAGCCAATTGGCCGGTGCTGAGGGTGCCTTGGGCAACGCCTTGGGTCGTCTTAATATCGTAATGGAAGCCTACCCCGACCTGAAAGCTTCACAAAATATGCAGCAGCTATCCGAGGAGCTTACCAGCACCGAGAACAAAGTGGCCTTCGCACGCCAGGCGTTCAATGACACCGTAATGGCCTACAACACCTATAAACAGAGTTTCCCGCCAGTACTGGTAGCCGGAGCCTTTGGACATTCCGCAGACGCTTCCCTGCTTGAGTTCGAAGACAGCAAACAGATACAAGCGGCGCCGCAGGTTTCGTTTTAAACGTAGCCACAATGAACTTTTTCGAGCAACAAGAGCGCGCCAAGCACAATACCAGCAAGCTGGTTGTATTAATGTGCCTGGCAGTCATCAGTCTTGTGGCAATTTCATCTGTGGCGGTCGCCGCAATTCTCGCCCTGCTTAATCAGCGCGACCCGAACGCCGCCGTTACAGCAGAAAGTTGGGTCACACAAACGATCACCCTGCTCGACTGGCAACTGGTCGGCGCCATAGCGGTGCTGGTCATCGCAGTCGTAGCAGCCGGCAGCCTTTTCAAGCACTTCCAGTTACGCAGTGGCGGCAAGGCAGTAGCCGAATCGCTTAATGGCCGACCCATCGACCCCGCCACGGCCAATCTTGAAGAACAAAAGGTTCTTAATGTCGTAGAAGAAATGGCAATTGCATCGGGCATTCCTGTTCCACCCGTATACGTGCTGGAAGATGAGGGCATCAACGCGTTTGCCGCCGGGCACACACCGCAGGATGCCGTCATTGGTGTCACCAGGGGCTGCATCCGGCTACTAACGCGCGATGAGCTTCAGGGCGTGGTGGCCCATGAATTCAGCCACATTTTTCATGGCGACATGAGGCTGAACACCAAATTGGTGGCAACGCTGAACGGCATACTGCTTATTGGCCTGGTCGGCTATATTTTGCTGCGCAGCGCCCCGTTCCGACGCAGCAGCGGCTCGAAGGACAACTCGGCACTTATCATGCTTGCCATCGGCATCGTGCTCGTCGTGGTGGGCTTCGCCGGAACATTTTTCGGCAACCTGATCAAATCAGCCGTCAGCCGCCAACGCGAGTTCCTGGCCGATGCGTCATCCGTGCAATTTACCCGGAACCCCGCCGGCATCGCCAACGCCCTCAAGAAAATCGGAGGCAGCCAGGCAGGCTCTCAGGTCGACGCGGCGAACGCGTCCGAATACAGTCATATGTTCTTCAGTCGCGCTATCCGAGGCGCATTCAGCACGTTTATGGCCACGCATCCACCGCTGGAACAGCGCATCCGCCGCGTGCAGCCCGAGTGGGACGGCAGCTTCATATCACCGCAGCCAGAGGCCGCCCCTGAACCAACGCACGACGCTGACCGCTCGAGCGCTGCGCTGGGCGTGCTGCATGCGGCAACCGCAGCCACCCTTGCACACGACCGCACGTCGAGACAAACGACGCTGCTGCCGGCCAACGCCTCACAAGACGCCATCGAAGCCATTGGCCGGCCCGGCGCCAGGCATGTAGCCTATGCGCAGCAAACGATCGCATCTCTTGACCCAGAATTGCGAGAGGCCGCCCACGATATTTATTCCGCGCGGGCGCTGATCTATGGCATGCTGCTGGACACATCCGAACCTGTGCGCTCCAGCCAATTGGCCGCATTGGAACAGACGGCCGAACCCGATGCATATCGATACGTGATCAAGCTGGCGGCCAAGCTCGCCGCACTGGACCCACGCTCGCGCCTGCCCCTGGTTTCATTAGCCCTGCCGGCGCTCAAGCAGTTGTCCAGCGCACAATACAACACGTTCAAAAGTTGCCTTGGCAAACTTATCATGGCCGATAAGCAGATCAGCCTGATGGAGTGGGCGCTGTACCGTATCGTGGTTCACAACATAGAGCCACCGCCGCCTCGTCTGCACAAGTCGACGCTTAACAATTCGCGCCAGCAATGTCAGGTTCTGCTTTCGGCACTCGTGCATGCCGGCCATACGGGCGACGATCAGGCACGCGCTGCGTTCGACACCGCCGCGTCATGCTTGCCAATAAAAGGGCTGGAACTGTTGCCGCGCGATGCCGTGTCGGCCACTGCTCTGGAACCGGCAGTCATCCATTTAAACGAGCTGCCCCCGTCGGACAAACGGCCGCTGATGCAGGCATTAGCGCGAGCCGTCGAACATGACGGATTTGTCACCATCACCCAGGCAGAGCTGCTGCGAGCCATCGCCGATTCGCTGAACTGCCCGCTGCCGCCGTTGCTTGCTGATACAGACCTGAAGCTCTAGACTCCAACTGCGCTTGAATGCATGAAAGCGCCAACCCGCCTGCCCGCCTATCGCGTGCCGGAGGACCTTTATCAGCGTGGCTCCGCAGACAAAGCGTTCGCCCTCTATAAAGCGGGGCCGAGCCGAAAAATTGGTTCAACTCGTTTGAGAGATCGCTACACCTTGCTCGGCAAAGACGTCTTGCACCACCTTCAAGGCTGTCAGTGCGCGCGGGAAGCCGACATACGGAATGAGGTGCATGACACAGCCCACAATCTCATCAGGCGTCAGGCCGGCATTCAGGCCGGTGACCACATGCATGCCAATCTGCGGGGTGCCTTGCGCCACCAAAGCCGAAATTGTCGTAAGCACTTTTTGCTTGTTATCAAGCCCCGGACGGGCGTAAATATCGCCAAACGCAAACTCTACCACCAAGCGGGTAAGGTCTGGAGCCACATCCTTGAAGCTCTCGCCTACTTCCATATGACCCGTCGGGCTGTTTTCGTTCGGCACCGTCAGCTCTTTAAGTTTTTCCAACCCTTTTTGGTAACGATCACTGGGCATATTCATCTCCTATGAATCAGAACATTGCTAAACCATCTTGCCGCTGGCTTGCTCATCATATCCGGTTCAATGGTTGTACTGCTGCATCGAATCGTGCCCCACAATAGCAAACACAGATGAGTTCCTTCATGCCGCCCAAACATTCCAGCAAACCATTCGTTCGGCCGCCGACGGCCCGACGGCCCGCGCCCGCCACTGCACGACTATTGATGCTGAACAAGCCTTTCAATGTACTTACGCAGTTCAGCGACGACCAAGGGCGAGCCACACTTAAAGACTATGTGGATGTTGCCGACGTCTACCCGGCGGGCCGCCTGGACCGTGATAGCGAAGGCTTGCTGCTACTGACCAACGACGGACGCCTACAGGCGCGCATCTCCGACCCCCGCTTTAAAATCCCAAAAACTTATTGGGCTCAGGTCGAGGGTGAACCCACCGTTGAACAATTGCAAAGCCTGCAAATTGGCGTCAAGCTTAATGACGGGCCAACTTTACCCGCGCAAGCGCGTTTGATCGACGAACCCGATATCTGGCCGCGCGATCCGCCAGTGCGCTATCGCAAGGCCATTCCTACATCGTGGCTGGAACTCACCATCCAGGAAGGGCGAAATCGACAAGTAAGGCGTATGACAGCAGCGGTTGGCTTGCCGACACTACGGCTGATCAGGGTGCAGATTGGCCCCTGGCATTTGAATGGCCTGCAGCCGGGCGCGTGGCGCGAGCTTGAGACTCCCTCTTCCATCACCACTTAATGTCACTATGCTTAGCGGGGCATTATTGACAGAAGTTAACAGTTGCGAATTGACATTCCTTGTCTAACGAGGCGAGAATGGCCCCCAATGATAGGGACAGTAAGGGGCATCTGCGTCAACAGACGTCAGTATGCTGTGCACGAGCAGCCTGCCCCGCTACAACTATTTCACGGCGGGATAGCCGTGTTTTTTTAAAATAATGTACGAATCAAAAAATCAGCCCCTGTTGCCGGGCCATCACTTTGCGCACCGTCTTTTCATTCACGTGCTGTACGCACTTCTGGTCTTGGCGATCACAGTCGTAATCGGCGTTGCCGCCCATATCTGGCTGGAACCCATCCACTGGCACGACGCGGTGCTCAATACCGCTCTTATCGTGGGCGGCATTGGTCCGTATATCGTTCCTGCAACCCCCATCGGCAAACTCTTCTTTGCCGGGTACAGCATGTTTGTGGGCCTGGTGTTCGTGGCAACACTGGGCATCATTCTCGCGCCTCTTGCACATCGCATCATTCATAAATTCCATCTGGATGAGGACGAGGCCTAGCGCAACCCTGGTTCCACCCCTATACAGACCAGCAGCCGGTGATCTGGTTTCATGATATTTTCCAATCGGACGGAACGCCATACCGACAAGCCGAAATAGATTTGATTAAACGCCTCAGTGCTGCGCCAAAATAACAAGCGCACTTAGCTGGTCAGTAAGTCTTGTTTGGTGGCCGCAATCTTATGTCCTGCGCTAAATACTTTGCCATCTACTCGATGGAAAGGCCTGCTTCAAAGCCAATGTCACGGCTGATGCAAGAGCGGTGCGCGAGGTGTATTTTCGACAAAGCGCTGCGAGCATCGTTCACAATCAGTAAGCTGGCCAGGGCGCCAGACGCCAGCATCGGATTTATTTTCCATATATCCGATGCTGGTGGCGACATGAGCCACGTTCAAATAAACACGCCTGTCATATTATGGGAGTCTTTGCCATGAAGGTAGTTAAAGCATCTATGATCTCTTTGTCTATCTTGCCCTTGCTTTTAGGTGTGCACGTAGCCCAAGCGGAGAAGGAGCCGCAACACTTGTATGAGGCTGCCCAGGCGAGCCCTGCCTTAAAATCCGCTTTTGAAAAAATCATGGCTCCTGTCGTCAAGGACTCTTCTTGGCTAGGCAGCTACGGTACCACTGCCCCTCCAACGGTAGAAACTCTCGACAACGTCGACTACAACGTCTATTGGGGTTGCAAGCCGCATGATTGCATCAGCGAAAGCTATGTTGTTATGTACGATCCCAAAAGCAAGGATATAGTGGCAGGCGCCTTTGTGCGCAACACTTTTGACGGGCCTAACGTAATAAAAGGCGAGACGACTTGGCTAGGGAAGACCGACTGGGACAAGGCCAAAGTATTAGGGAAGTACTTGTATTAAAGACGGGCGTAATGGTATGAGCTCGAGGTTCGGCGTGCCGTGCAACACTGCACGACTACTGCTTTACTCTTGATCTTCCCAAGGGTTGATTACTTTCACGCCAGCCGCCAGGAAGGGGCTTACGTCCCTTGTAGCCACGCTGAACGTTATCCAGGGCAATCGCCGCTATGACGGCATCAGCCGCCTCGATGCCGCTGCCGGCCTTGCGAGCGGCTGCCAGCACATCGGCATAGGCACGTGTGCAAGCGCCATATCAAACGGCAACACCCGGCCCACAAACACCGGCAACACTTGTTGTTCGATGCTGTCACTAAGCACTGTCCGGCGTTTGCCAACGGGCATCAGGGCAACACCGGCGCGCAGTTCGGCCACGGTCATAGATGCCAGATAAAGCGTTTCCAACGGCTGACGACTCAACCAGCCAATCACCGTTTCACTGGGTACGGCTCGAAATTGCTCCGATATAACGTTTGTATCCAGCAAAATCATTCAAAGCTCGCTGCGCGGGCTGGTGAATGGTCACGGTCAAAAACCGCCATTTCTTCGTCGGTCAATTTCACCTTGCGCCCGATGCTTGCCAGCAAGTCACCCAGCTTTACCCGGCCCTCCGGTTTCACGGCGGTAGCCAATATGTCGCACATCTCGGCTTGCAATGTACGGCCGTTCCGCGCCGCCCTCACCCGGATCGCTCGATGCACCTCTTCCGGCACATTCCTGATCGTTACTGCTCTCATGCCTGCATGCCTCCCATTGATTGCCGTGAAATCAATCATAAAAATTGCATTCAAATATATCAAGCGCTTCACGATCACGTCCCAATTTCTATGGGCTGGTTGCTGGCTTCAAATATAACGATTGCACTCATAATCAGCCTTTGCGCCTGCGGGGACAGCTCACGAAACCAATCTGGATCTAGCCGGGCTGCACATGCCCACCCTACCCGTATATAGCATGCTTCTCACATACCAAGAAAAATGCCATTGACAATGTAAAACACATCATCGATTTAGCTGACTGAAAATTGCTTGTTCTGTCGGCGCTCGCGCTCCTGGTCAGCGATCAATGCCAGCTCGGCATCGCTCATATCCGTCAGCACGTCACGTAGACGCATCGTGCAGGCAATGGGCGGTAGCTCGGACTCGTAGCCAGCAGCGACCATCTCAACCGCGATTTCCTCGGTAAAGAAAAACGGCTCCTTCTTGAACTGCACCCCAAAAGTTGGATATAAATCCAACCTTTGGGGTGCAGTTCATCTGGGTGTCTTGAAGCTGCTTCGTCATTTTATTTTCTCCTTACTATTGGAGGCCCTTCCTGTGATCTATCGCACCCATTCTTGGATGATGCCAAGAGTCCAGGATAAGTTGATGTCGATGCTCTCGAACGATACTTACCGATTGATGGTCACTGCGGCTTACCCGTGGATTCGACCTAGAAAGGCGAACAGGCGGTTTTTTCATCACATTATTGGGTTTGGACGCTCGATAAGCGGCTTTTCATGAGATCGAGCTTAGCATTGTGGGCCAGCGGTCTGTTGAAAACACGGTTCTGAATCTGGTCAGACACCTTACTAATGGGTATGTACGCCATGTTCAGCCCCGACTCCCGCTCGGACGCCTTCTTCTCAACGAAGTCGTAGGGGAAGTTTTCACAGAACTTATGGAAGCCGGAAAACTGAGCAACGTCCTTCGTAAACCGGAAGCCATCCGGCGTGAGGCGCGAGCGTCGCGGATGGTAACCTTCAGGAGTTCTGCTACCTGCTTAATGGTAAGGAACTCGTCGTCGTGGCTTGTAGACATGGCGGCACCTGCTCTGCAGTGTGTCAAATTGGTTCATAATAGTACAAAATTTTCAAGGGTGCGATCCCTGCATATTGTTCAATGAGAGAAAAACTTAGGAGGCTCAGGGAAACTTGAACGGCCGCTACCAAACGGAGAGCCGACATGGGCAAGAAAACACTGAAGACGCGGTTGCAGATAGCCGAGCCGGTCGCGTGATGCGCGGTGGCTCCGTAGTCGAGCTGAACGCGGACGATGTGCTGGCCAAGGCCATAGCCGCCGGTGGCTATCCACTACCACCGGCACAGCGCGAATGGGTTGATACCCCGGCAGTCGGCCGCGAATTGTTGGTCGAGGACTTGCAAAGCGCAGAAGCCATACGTGCGTATCTGGCCCATGCCGAGGCCACCAGCGACGCGGCCTACGAAATCGCCGCCCAGGCGAAGATCAGATACGAGATTGAATAGCAGAAAGCGGTCATCTGGCCGCCGTCGTACTTACTGCCGGGCTGGGTAAGATGATAAGAATAATAATCTTCTTATTATTATTCTTATCCGTTCCGCCGGGCTACGCTTGGGGCAAAGATCGGCGAATCGCCTCCAGGGCTTTGCAGAAGTCATTCCGAGTCGCACGGCCTGTTTCGGCCTGGCGTACACCACCATGAAAGCGTTCGCCAGCAAAATCATTCAAAGCTCGCTGCGCGGGCTGGTGAATGGTCACGGTCAAAAACCGCCATTTCTTCGTCGGTCAATTTCACCTTGCGCCCGATGCTTGCCAGCAAGTCACCCAGCTTTACCCGGCCCTCCGGTTTCACGGCGGTAGCCAATATGTCGCACATCTCGGCTTGCAATGTACGGCCGTTCCGCGCCGCCCTCACCCGGATCGCTCGATGCACCTCTTCCGGCACATTCCTGATCGTTACTGCTCTCATGCCTGCATGCCTCCCATTGATTGCCGTGAAATCAATCATAAAAATTGCATTCAAATATATCAAGCGCTTCACGATCACGTCCCAATTTCTATGGGCTGGTTGCTGGCTTCAAATATAACGATTGCACTCATAATCAGCCTTTGCGCCTGCGGGGACAGCTCACGAAACCAATCTGGATCTAGCCGGGCTGCACATGCCCACCCTACCCGTATATAGCATGCTTCTCACATACCAAGAAAAATGCCATTGACAATGTAAAACACATCATCAATGACATTAATTTTATTAAACAAAATCAATAAGTTATTAAGAAGAATCACTCCCACTCAATCGTCGCCGGCGGTTTGCTTGACACGTCGTAGGTCACCCTATTTATACCGCGCACCTCATTGATGATGCGCGAGGACACTTTCTTCAGCAGGGAATATGGCAATTCAGCCCAGTCAGCTGTCATGAAATCAGAGGTTTGCACGGCGCGCAGGGCCACTACATAGTCGTAGGTTCGGCCGTCGCCCATGACACCCACCGATTTAACCGGCAGGAAGACCGCAAACGCCTGTGAGGTAAGGTCGTACCAGTTCTTGCCGCTGACAGGGTCTTCGGCGCGGCGCAACTCTTCGATGAAGATGGCATCGGCTTTGCGCAGCAAATCGGCGTATTCGTGCTTGACTTCGCCCAGAATGCGCACGCCCAGGCCCGGACCCGGGAACGGGTGTCGATAGACCATGGCGGGAGGCAGGCCCAAGGCAACGCCCAGCTTGCGCACTTCGTCCTTGAAGAGCTCACGCAGCGGCTCGAGCAGCTTGAGGTTGAGGGTATCGGGCAAACCACCGACGTTATGGTGCGACTTTATGGCAACGGCCTTGCCGGTCTTGGCGCCGGCCGATTCAATGACATCGGGATAGATAGTTCCCTGGGCGAGCCAGCGGGCATTGCCCAGCTTGCCGGCCTCGGCTTGGAAGACTTCGACGAATTCCCTGCCGATGGTTTTGCGCTTCTGCTCGGGGTCAGCAACGCCCGCAAGTTTGCCCATGAACTGTTCGGTGGCATCGATGTGAATGATCTTCATGCCGAAATGGTCGCCAAAGGTGTTCATGACCTGGTCGGCTTCGTTCAAACGCAAGAGCCCGTGGTCAACGAAGACGCAGGTAAGCTGGTCGCCGATGGCTTTATGGATTAACGCGGCGGCCACGGAAGAATCAACACCACCCGACAAACCCAATATGACTTCATCGTCGCCGACTTGGGCGCGGATGGCGGCCACGGCTTCGTCGACATAATCGGGCATGTTCCAGTCGCCGGCACAACCGCAGATTTCATGGACGAAGCGCGATATCAAGGCCTGGCCTTGAGTTGTGTGGGTAACCTCGGGGTGAAACTGCACGCCGTAGAAATTTCGATCTTCGTCGGCCATGCCGGCGATCGGGCAAGATTCTGTGGACGCCATCAGCTTGAAGCCGGCAGGCAGCTCGGTGACTTTGTCGCCGTGGCTCATCCACACCTTGAGCATGCCGTGGCCTTCGGTGGTGGCGAAGTCTTCGATGCCGTCAAGCAAGCGGGTGTGGCCGCGCGCGCGCACTTCGGCGTAGCCGTACTCGCGCTTGTCTGACCACTCTACTTCGCCGCCAAGCTGCAAGGCCATGACTTGCATGCCATAGCAAATACCCAAGACGGGTACGCCCGCTTCGAATACCGCAGTCGGCGCGCTTAATGAGCCGTCGCTATAGGCCGAGGCGTGACTGCCCGACAATATGATGCCGCGCAGGTTTTCCTGACCCTTAATGAAACCATCATCGACATCGCCTGGATGAATTTCGCAATAGACGCCCGCCTCGCGCACGCGTCGCGCGATCAATTGAGTGACTTGCGAACCGTAATCAAGTATGAGGATTTTCTGATGCATGATGGTTGGCTTATTTGAAGCGCCACCCGAAGGTGGCGCGAAGTGTGCAATATAACGAGGCGGAATCAATCAGCTCGGTAGTTGGGTGCTTCTTTGGTGATCTGCACGTCGTGCACGTGAGATTCGCGCACGCCGGCGGAAGTGATTTCGACAAACTGTGCCTTGCTGCGCATTTCACTGATGGATTTGCAACCGCAATAGCCCATGGAGGCGCGGATACCGCCAACCAGTTGGTAGATGATGGCGATGACGCTGCCCTTGTAGGGCACGCGGCCCTCGATGCCCTCGGGCACGAGCTTGTCGGCGTTGTTGGCCGGGTCTTGAAAGTAGCGGTCGGCCGAGCCGTCGCTCATCGCGCCGACGCTGCCCATGCCGCGATACGATTTGTACGAACGCCCCTGGTACAACACGACGTCGCCGGGAGACTCTTCGGTGCCGGCGAACATGCCGCCCATCATGCAGGTGGATGCGCCCGCCGCCAAGGCCTTGGAGACGTCGCCGGAATAGCGGATGCCGCCGTCGGCGATCAGCGGCACGCCTGTGCCTTCGAGGGCCTGTGCAACGTCGGAAATGGCGGTGATCTGCGGAACCCCCACGCCCGCGACGATACGCGTGGTGCAGATGGAGCCCGGGCCGATGCCCACCTTCACCGCGTCGGCGCCGGCGTCGACCAACGCCCGCGCGGCTTCGGCCGTGGCGATGTTGCCGCCGATGACCTGGATGCGCGGATATTGTTTCTTGACCCAGCGAACACGTTCGATCACGCCAGCGGAATGGCCGTGCGCGGTATCGACGACGATGACGTCTACGCCGGCGGCGGCAAGTTTCTCGGCGCGTTCTTCAGTGCCCTCGCCCACCCCGACGGCCGCGCCCACGCGCAACTGCCCTTGGCCGTCTTTGGAAGCGATGGGATGCTCGGTGTTCTTGACGATGTCTTTCACCGTTGCAAGGCCGCGCAATTCAAACTTGCTGTTGACGATCAGCACACGCTCGAGGCGGTGCTTGTGCATCAGGGCCTGGGCTTCGTCAAGTGTGCCGCTTTCATCCATGGTGATCAGACGCTCTTGCGGCGTCATGATGTCGCGCAAGGAAACGTCGAGACGATCTTCGAAACGAAGATCGCGATTGGTGACGATGCCGACCAGTTTTCCGGCTTCGACCACCGGCAGGCCCGAGATGCCATGCTGGCGTTGCAACGCGATGGCATCACGCACCTTCATGGTGGGCGTGACGGTTACCGGATCGATGACAATGCCGAATTCATGGCGCTTGACGCGAGCCACTTCCCGGGCCTGTTCGTCGGCACTGAGGTTTTTATGGATGATGCCGATACCGCCTTCTTGGGCCATGGCGATAGCCAGGCGCGCTTCGGTAACGGTGTCCATGGCCGCCGAGACCAGGGGGATGTTGAGCGTGATGTCGCGTGTGAACTGCGTAAGCAGAGAAGTGTCGCGAGGCAAGACCTCGGAATAGGCAGGAACCAACAACACATCGTCGAAGGTCAGTGCTTTTTTGATGAGCCGCATTCTCGAAAACTCCGTGCACAAAGCAAGATTATACGCCTATCCCAACCACACCCTGGCGTTGCGGAACATCCGCATCCACGGGCTGGCATCGCCACCGGCGTCGTTCGCTCCCCAACGCTCAGGATGCCAGGACATCATCACATTGCGGGTTACGCGCTCGGGATGAGGCATCATTACGGTGAAGCGGCCGTCGTCGGTGGTGACGCCGGCCAGGCCATCCGGACTGCCGTTGGGGTTATAAGGATAGACCTCGGTACGCCCGCCCAGGTTGTCGACATAATGCAAGGCCGACGCCACACGGGTCTGGTCTCCTTGCATCTGGAAATCGGCAAAGCCTTCGCCATGGGCCACAGCAATGGGCACCCGGGTTCCCGCCATGTCTTTCAGAAATAGCGAGGGCGAATCGGCAATTTCAACCATGGAAAGCCGCGCCTCATATTTTTCAGACAGGTTACGCGTGAAGCGCGGCCAATGCGAGGCGCCCGGAATCATGTCGGCCAGCGTGGCCATCATCTGGCAGCCATTGCATACGCCCAGGGCGAAGGTGTCGGCGCGCTGAAAATACTTGGCGAACTGGTCGGACAAACGTGAATTGAAGCGAATCGTGCGCGCCCAGCCCTCGCCGGCGCCCAGCACATCGCCGTAGCTGAAGCCGCCCACAGCCACCAGGCCCTGCACACTTTCAAGGGTGACGCGACCCGACAGCAGGTCGGTCATGTGGACATCCCACGCTTCGAAGCCCGCCTTGTCGAATGCCCAAGCCATCTCTACTTGGCTGTTGCAGCCCTGCTCACGCAAAATGGCCACGCGCGGGCGCTTGCCCGTGGCGATATAGGGCGCGGCGACATCCTCTTGCGGGTCGAAATTGACCACCGGCGTAAAGCCCGGGTCGTCAGCGTTCGTCCAGACATCGAACTCGGCCTGAGCGCAGGCGGGGTTGTCGCGCAGCGCCATGATACGGCGGCTCACTTCGCTCCATTGCTGGGCCAGTTCGGTGCGCGGACGGGCATAGATGCATTTGCCGTCGCGATACACCTGGATTTCGTCCTGCTTGTTCAAGCTGCCGATCACGTGCGAGTGCACCGACAAGCCCACCTCGCGCAGCGTCTGCATGACCGCGTCGCGCTGGGCCAGCGGCACTTGCAACACGGCGCCCGCCTCCTCGGCAAACAACGCCTTGAGGGTAAGCTCGTCGCGCTGCACCGCCACCTGGTCTGGACGGATCTTGTAGTCGCCCCAATCGGCCGCGTGCGGGTCGATGGTAAGCATATCGAGGTTGAGCGACACCCCTACCCGGCCCGCAAACGCCATTTCGCACACGGTCGCCAACAAACCGCCGTCGGAACGGTCGTGATACGCAAGCACATGGCCTTGCTCGGCCAGCTTGCGCACCACGCTGAAAAAGGCCGCCATCATGGCCGCATCGTCGATATCGGGGATGGTGTCGCCGGTTTGATTGAACACCTGAGCCAGCACCGAACCGCCCAGGCGGTTACGCCCCTGGCCCAGGTCGATAAGAATCAGGGCCGAGTCGCCCGCGTCGGTACGAAGCTGGGGCGTCAGGGTGGCCCTCACGTCGGTTACCGGGGCAAAGGCCGTCACAATCAGCGATACCGGCGATATCACGTCGCGTGTGCCGTCCTGCTCCTGCCAAGTGGTGCGCATCGAAAGCGAATCCTTGCCGACGGGAATGGACAGCTCGAGCGCCTGGCACCATTGGCTTACAGCCGAAACGGTGTCATATAACGCGGCATCCTGGCCTTCCACGCCGCAAGCCGCCATCCAGTTGGCGGAAAGCTTGATGTCTTTAAGCGAGCCCACGTCGGCCGCAACCAGGTTGGTCAGGGCCTCGGCCACCGCCATGCGGCCCGAGGCCGGACCATCAATAACCGCCAGGGGCGTGCGTTCGCCCATGGCCATGGCTTCGCCGCGCACGCCTTCGAAATCGGCCAATGTGACGGCGCAGTCGGCCACCGGCACCTGCCACGGCCCGACCATTTGGTCGCGGCTGGTCAGCCCGCCCACGCTGCGGTCTCCTATGGTGATGAGGAAGGTCTTGTTGGCGACGGTGGGATGGCGCAATACGCGCTCTATGGCGTCTTCAAGCGGAAGGCCGACGATGTCCACGGGCGCGTGCTGCAGGGGCAGCCGCTTCACGTCGCGCGTCATGCGCGGAGGCTTGCCCAGGATGACATCGATCGGCACGTCAACCGGTCGCGGCTCTTGTACTGGCTGGCCGGCCGGGGCTTGCGCGACGCCGGGCAGGTCTTCGCCCAAAGTAACTCTTAGCTGGCGCTCTTCGGTTGCAACGCCCACCACAGCGTAGGGGCAGCGCTCTCGGTCGGCAATGGCGGCGAAGCGCTCCAGGTCTTCGGGCTGTATGGCCAGAACATAGCGCTCTTGGGCCTCGTTGCTCCAGATTTCCGCGGCCGACATGCCGGATTCCTCCAGATGGACCTGGGTCAGTTCAAAGATGGCGCCGCGCCCCGCATCGTTGACCAACTCGGGAAAGGCATTGGATAGCCCGCCCGCACCAACGTCGTGGATGGCAACGATGGGGTTGCCCTCGCCCTGTTGCCAGCAGCGGTCGATGACCTCTTGGGCGCGTCGCTCGATTTCGGGGTTGCCGCGCTGCACGGAATCAAAATCCAGCTCGGCGCTATTGGCCCCGACGCTCATGCTGGAAGCCGCCCCTCCACCCATGCCGATGCGCATTCCGGGGCCGCCCAATTGCACAAGCAATGCTCCGGGGGGGATAGGGTCTTTGTGGGTAAGCCGCTGGTCGATGGCGCCCAAGCCGCCCGCGATCATGATGGGCTTGTGATAGCCCCAGCGCGAACCGGCCGCCGTTTGTTCATAGCTGCGGAAATAGCCCAGCAAATTGGGCCTGCCGAATTCATTATTGAAAGCTGCGCCGCCTATCGGCCCTTCAATCATGATGTCCAGGGGGCTGGCGATACGATCCGGCAAGCCGTGAGAGTCAGCTTCCCATGGCTCTATTGCGTCGGCAAAACGCAGGTTGGACACGGTAAAACCAGTAAGGCCGGCCTTGGGCTTGGAACCGCGCCCGGTCGCGCCCTCGTCGCGAATCTCGCCGCCCGCCCCAGTGGCTGCACCGGGAAACGGGGCGATGGCGGTCGGATGATTATGGGTTTCCACCTTCATCAGTGTGTGCATGACAACGTCATGACCCGCGTAGACAGCGGCGTCCTGATCACCCTTGGACGCCGCACCGGCATGGAATACACGCGCTGGGCCGCCGGCCATGACGGCGGCGTTGTCCGAATAGGCGACGATGGTGCCTTCCGGCTGGGCGGCGTGGGTGGCGCGTATCATGCCGAACAAGGTATTGGGCTGCACGGCGCCGTCTATGATCCAGTCGGCATTGAAGATTTTGTGGCGGCAATGCTCGCTGTTGGCCTGCGCGAACATCATCAGCTCAACATCGGTGGGATTACGCTGCAATTGGCGGAAGGAAGCGTCGAGGTATTCGACTTCATCGTCGGAAAGCGCCAGGCCCAAGCTGCGGTTGGCCTCTTCAAGGGCCTGAAGGCCCTGGCCCATGACGTCAATTGTCTGCATGGCCTTGCCGGGCAAGGATGCAAACAGCGCGGCGCCGTCGAAACTCTCGTCCACCACGGTTTCAGTCATGCGATCGTGCAAGCACGCAGCTATCTGCTCAAGCTGGGCTGCGTCGAGGGACTGGCTGCCCAGCAGGCTGCGTTTGGGCTTGACGGTGTAGCGAATGCCGCGCTCGATGCGTCTTACCTTGGTTAGGCCGCAATTATGGGCAATGTCGGTGGCCTTGCTGGCCCACGGAGACACCGTACCCAAGCGGGGAATGACGCGCAGCGTAAGCGCGTGGCGATCTTCTTTTTGCGGTGAAACCGGCACTCCGTAGTCAAGCAGCGTCGCCAACGTGTCTTGTTCGGCCGCTTCAAGGGCGGATTCAACCCAGGCAAAATGCTCGTAACGCCCTTGGATATCGGCGACCGGCAGATCCAGCTCGGCAAATCGTTTTAAAAGACGCTCGCGGCGAAACGGCGACAAGACCAGGGAACCGGGGAAATGCTGGATGGAAGTCACGATAGGAGGGGCACAAATGGGCGGAAGTAAGGGGAATCCCCTATTTTAGCGAGTTACGGGAGAGACGGTTGCGTTCTGGCTGGCGACGCGGCCTATAAGCTTCTCAGAGTTGTGGCGGAGGGTGCTTGGAGGTGCTTGCGTGGGGGGTTGTGCTGGGGTTCTTAAGCGCCACCGGCGGCGCTTGCGTATGGTCGCTGCCCACGCTTGGATAGGAGTTTGGCCGCGAATGCGTCGGCGTTCGCATCGGCGCCTGGTGCGGCGTCTTGCCTATCAAGTCCCGCCTTCCACCTCTGGGTAATGAATCTCGAGGATATCCAGTTCGTCGATGCCCGCAGGGGTGCGCAGCGTGACGGTATCGCCCTCGCGTGCCTTGGTGATGGCCCGGGCTACCGGTGATATCCAGCTTATGCGGCCTTGCAGCGGTTCGGCTTCGTCCACGCCGACGATGGTTACACGGTACTCTTCGCCGCCTTTGTCGGAATACACCACCGTGGCGCCAAAAAATATCTGGTCTTTATTGGGTTGCAGCGACGGTTCGACCACTTCGGCCATTTCCAGCCGCTTGGTAAGAAAGCGAATGCGGCGGTCGATCTCGCGCAAGCGTTTCTTGCCGTACAGATAATCGCCGTTTTCGGAACGGTCGCCGTTGGACGCCGCCCACGAGACAACCTGCACCACAGAAGGCCGCTCTTCGTTCATCAGGTGCTCGAGCTCAGCGCGCAGCCGGGCGTAGCCCTGAGTGGTCATGTAGTTCTTGGCGCCGGCAGGCAGCGGAGGCGCCTCCGGGCCCAGATCGTCGTCATCGTCGTGGTCCGACTCTTTGACAAAGGCTTTGCTCATGGATGTCAGGAAAAGGAAATATGTCGGCCCAGGCCGGCGTGTGGATATATAGGACCATTCTATCAACGCCGGGCCAGACTGCGAACCAGGTGCAACTCGCGGGCTGCTTCAAGATTTTGGCAACTTGGAATTACCCGACCCAAAGGCAGTTGAAGTACAAGAGTCGTTCACAGTAGCAACGCAGCGTGTTGCGCGCCTTATCGCGGCGGAATAGTACCTATGCCGCCGACAATAATGCGCCGGCAACTCGACCACGGAGTACGCCCGCCAACACCAGGCGGCGCGATAAGGCCGCAAGTTATGTACCACCCTGATTACGGTGTGTTGGCGGTCGAGGAAAACGACGTCGATGGCGCGCCGCATGCCCGCCGTGTGGATCGCCCGACACGGCCTAAGCCACAAGCCCTCATCGTGGCCGGAGTAACGTTGCAGAAGCAGCCCCTTTGCGCGCGCCCAGAATGATGTCGCGATGCGTAGACGCAACGGCGGCGCCGTGGAATGCCCGCGACCGGCAACGCAATACCCTGCGCGCGTCATCCTGGCATTGTCGACACACATTTCTACATGGCCTCGAGCAGTTTCACGGTTATGGGAAAGCCGATAATGAGAAAGGTGCAGGGAAAAATGCAGCACACCAGGGGAAACAGCATTTTTACAGGGGCCTCAAGAGCAAGCTTTTCCGCCCGCAGAAATCGCTCATTGCGACGCTGCTCTGACTGGGCGCGCAGTAGCGGCCCAAGGCTCATGCCTAATTGATCGGCCTGAGCCAAGGCCGTGACCAATTGGCGCACCTCGGCAAGACCTGTGCGGCCGGCCCATAGCGACAGGGCCTCATGCCGTGTGAAACCAGTACGCATGTCGGCCAAGGCGCGCCGCAGTTCATCCCGCAGCGGGCCTTCCGGGCCGTGATGTGCGGCTTCATTCAATGCTCCCTGCAAGCTTAGCCCCGCCTCCACGCACAGGGTGGTCATATCCAGCAAAAATGGGAATTCCTTTTGCATGCGACGATGACGACGGGCCGCCATGTCGGCCAGCTTGCGCCACGGCAGCCAGCCGGCCAGCGCGGTGCACGCCACAGCTGGAAGGACCGTTCGCGTGACGCCAAGATCGAGCAAGGCCGCACCCACAAAGCACACTGCCGCACCGAACAGCCCCGCCAGAAGTTGTGCTGCGGCAAGGTGTTCGGGCCGCCAGGCCCCATCCATCCCCGCCTGTTGCACCCGCCGTTCGAAAGCCTTTCGCGCCCGCCACGACAGCGAGGGCGCCAAGATTCGCGCCAGCACATCGACCCACGGCCATACCAGCCGCAATCCGCCATGTCGAACGTGATCCGGCGCAGCCTTGGCGGCTTGCGCGGGCTTTATCAACACCCACATCAGGCAGTGCAGTGAAAGGCCCGCAAGTGCGCAACTTATCCAAAACATCGCACCCCCTTTCCTATACCTGTATGTCGACGATACGGCGTATCAACACGATGCCCACCACTTCCAGCAGTGCAACGACGGCCAGCACCGCCCACCCCGTTGACGTATGCCATAGCAGCGCCATGGTTTGAGGGTCGAGATGATCAAGCACTAACGCCAGCGCCAAAGGCAGGCATGCCATGATCCATGCTTGCAGGCGGCCTTGCGATGTAAGAGCATCGACGCGCGCGCGCAGCCGAGTTCGCGCCCGAAGCGTCATCGCTATCCGTTCCAGTGTCTCGGCCAGGTTGCCTCCGTGATGCAGGGCGATGTTAAGAGACGACACAACCAGGCCGGTGCCCTCACCCGGCATGCGTGCATGCAAATTTTTCAGCGCATGCTCGAAGGAAACACCCATGCGCTGTTCGCGCAGCATCAGGCCGAATTCCTGGGAAAGAGGCGCTGGAGTCTGCGGCACAATGTGACGCAGCGCTGTCTGGACGCTCGAGCCGGCCTGCAAGGCGCCGGCCAGCGACAACAACATGTCGGGAAGCTGCTCGTCGAAGTGAGCCTGCCGGCGTTTGCGCAGGTAAGCCAGGCCCCAACGCGGAGCCACAAGCACGATGGCGCCGGCAGTCAACGACAACCCCAAAGAGCCCGAGACCAGAACCACTACAACAAACACTCCGCCACAAACAAACAGGTTCGCACGCCATAGACTCGCGGGATCAAGAAAAAGAAAAAATTCGCCAAGACGGTTCTGCGCCGTATGCGTGAACGCGCTGTGATAGCGATCAAGCCATTGCGGCAACCAACGCTGGGCAAGCCAAATCACTATGAACGCCACGACCAACACATTGGCGAGAAAGATAAATATCATGGCCGGTCTTCTGAAAGGGAACCATGAGGTGCGCGGGCATCGGACGGGCTGTCAGGCTCGGCCCTCGAGTGGATGGAGTGCAAGCACGAATCAAGACCCGACTCCATGCTCACCTGACCGCCTGACTCGCGCCCCGAGGCGGTCAGGCCCGATTTGAAAGAGGCCTGTGCATTCTCTATGACATGGCGCCGCCCGAACAAAGACGCCTCCAGCCCATCCAACCGCCCGCCCATGCGGGCCATGAAGTTCGGAACGACGCCGCAACCCGCAAAAGCAGGAGGCGGCCCAGCCTCGTACGCGAACAATGGCTGCAACTGGATACGGCCGCTTTCAATGCCGCTTACCTCGACAATGGAATCAATGTAGCGTCGACCGTCACTTGCCCTTATCTGTTGGACAATCAGGTCAATGCTGGCGCCTATATGCTCGCGCACCGCAGCCAGGGGAAGATCCATACCGGCCATCAATATCATGGTTTCAAGACGGGAAAGCGCATCGCGCGGGCTGTTGGCATGCAAGGTGGTCAAAGAACCTTCATGACCTGTGTTCATTGCGGCGAGCATATCGAATGCTTCACCGCCTCGGCATTCACCCACCACGATGCGATCGGGACGCATGCGCAACGCATTGCGCACCAAATCGCGAATCTGCACTGCACCCCGCCCTTCTAGATTCGGCGGCCGCGCTTCAAGTGTCACCAGATGCTCATGGTGAAGCTTGAGTTCGGCCGCATCCTCGATGGTGACGATGCGCTCGCCGCGTGGTATGCAATTGGACAGCACATTCAGCAAGGTGGTTTTGCCGGAGCCCGTACCGCCCGACACCACGATGTTCTTGCGATTTCTGACGCAGGCCGCCAGGAAATCACGCATGGCGGGATCAAGCGCCCCGACTTGCACGAGGTCATCCATGGTCGGCCGTTGCTTGGGGAACTTGCGGATGGTCAGACTTGCGCCGCGCAAAGCAATGGGCGGAATGATGGCGTTGACGCGCGAGCCGTCTCGCAGCCTAGCATCCACCATGGGAGAGCTTTCATCGATGCGGCGACCGAGCGGCGAAACGATGCGCTCGATAACGCCCAGTACGGCTTGTTCGCTGCTGAACCCGGAGGGATGACGCTGAAGACAGCCGCCCGTTTCGATAAAAATTTCGTCATGCCGATTGATCATGATCTCGGTGATGGACTCATCAGCCAGCAACGGTTCCAGGGGGCCTAATCCTATCGCCTCGTCGACGACTTCGGTCAACAAGGCTTGGCGATCCATGTCGTCGGGCAGATCGGCGTCGTCGCGGATGATGTCACCCAGCACCTGAAAGGCTTCGCCGCGCAATGCCGAATCGCTAAGATTAACCACATCGCGCCGGCGCAGATCCAGCGCCTTGAGCAAAGCTCGTTGCAGCCTTTTGCGATGCGGCAAGCGCTTAGCCAGCTCAGCCATGCCATTATCGAGTGAAGGCGCCGCGATGGAAGCGGAACCCGCCGTCTTGCAGTCGGCCGGGCTGCTATCAGGGTCCGCATCGAGACCGGGCTTCGAAAAGGCCGGCGTAACCTGCTCAGGCGAAAACTTCATCGAGACAGGCTCCGCAGGCATCGAACGACCAGCCTTGTCGGATTCCGAGACGGGCAAACCGGTTGGCGGGCAACGCCGTACCCGCATCAGGCAAGGGCCAATTAGAATCTCGTCTCCTGGCAATAGCGGCCCGTAGTGCGTAATGCGGCGACCATTTACCAAGGTACCGCTCAAAGCGCCCAGATCGTCAATGAAGGGGCCGTCAGACCCCTGTTCGATGCGAGCATGCCTTTTTCCGACACGCCAGGCGGCAATGTGCAAGCCGCAACGGATTGAGCGCCCGATGTCGACCGGTAGGCTCACGTTGCGCTGCTCGGTTGTGCCGTCTTCGAATTCGAGTTCAAGCTCGACCATGACTACTCCTGGAATGAATTTTCTTCGACCCACTGAGAGCCAGGGCCCGAATGAGGATTCCAGCCATGCGCGTCGCCAACCAGGGGTGCGGGCAATGTCCGCAGATCGCGGACCGGCACATTCAAGACTTCAGGCGCACGGAAAGTATCCCGAAGTATTTCGCGACCTCTGCCGACCCGGGCCTGAAGATCGGGATGATCGGCCGACACGACGACCGGAGTGACAAAGATGGCAAGCTCGGTTTCATTGTGCTGGAAGCGCGTTGAACTGAATAAGCGCCCCAGCACCGGGAGGTCGCCGAGCCCAGGCACTTTGCTGATGTTGCGCGATTCATCGCGCGACAGAAAACCCGCCATTACAAGTGTTTGACCCGACCGGACATTGAATTCGGTAGAGGCGCGCCGTGTCTTGAGCGAGGGCCCGTTCGGCACCGACAGCGCACTGTCGATGGAACTGACCTCGACCTCGATGTGCGATCGCACCGCGCCATTGCGCTCGATCTGCGGGGTGATGCGAAGCGAGACCCCATAAGGCTTGAACGACGTATTGGTATTGCCGTTGGCATCCACTGTGGAATACGGAACCTCTCCGCCCGCCAGGAACTCGGCCGTGGCCCCGCTGCGTGCAAGCAATTGAGGCTGGGCAAGCACGACTGCCGTGCCGGTTTGCGCCATGGCGTTGATGCGGGCCGAAAGCAGTGTGTTCACGCCGAAATATCCCGCCAGCGGCGAAGCAATGCCGGGGATGGGCATCGGTGATAACTCCGCCCCGGTTCCTGGGCGCTGATCCCAGCGGCGAGTGCCGCTATCCCAGGCCAGGCCGGCAAACAAACCGCCATCGCTTTCGCCATTCCAGCGGACACCCAGTTCTTGCAATTGACTGCGAGGCACCTCGACTACCTGTACATCGAGCAATACCATGCTGTCCCAGCCGATCTGGCCGGTAAGATCAAGCAACTGGGGATAGCGCTGCGAAAGTTGGGCCAGGCGCTCACGGTCGGCGTCGGACAAGTCATCGCCCTCTACAATGAGCTTGTCACCCACACTGGAAACACGGGTTTGGGGAATACGCTCGAGCACGGCGCGCAGTTCCTGTTGAGTCTGGCGCGTCCCCTCCGGAGCAACCTCGACCTCGTAGCGACGCCTCAGCCCATCTTCGGACCATACCTGCAGAACAGTTGAACCTTCGCCGCGCGCAAACACGATAACTTCCTTTTCTTCTGTCGTGATCGCATTGACGACCTTGCCGTCGCCCACCGCGACCCGAGCCACGTCTGGCACTGCCAAAACCCGCAGCTCACCAACCTGCATGCTCAAGATTTGATCGGCGGCAGCCAGGGAATGGCCGAAGAACAGGCAGCCCAAAGTCAATGCAAGGCTTATCGGCCAGCGTGGCAAAGGTGCTTTCATAACCATGCGGCTGTCCATTCAGGGCTCGTAGATTGGCTCATCGTTGCTCAATCCTGTATCCGGCTCGTCAGTCTCCACTTCTTGTCGAGCGGCAAGCCAAGCACTGACAAGCTGCGGAACGTCGGGCAGGTCGAACATGCCGGCCACAGGCGCCGCATCGGTCGAGGGACGCAGGCCCGCCAACCTGCGTACAGGCTTGTCTCCGTAGATGACCGGCGCCCGCCGGGGCGTCTGAGTCGCCACAACCGGTTGCTGCACCCCGAGCAAACTGGCCAGGTCACCTCGTGAAGCGCGTTGCGTCGGCGTGGCATCATCGGAACGTCGCAACAAGGCGGTAATGGAGCCGCTTTGTCGGGCGGCCACCAGCTTGATGGCGTCCTCGGGCGCAGTGTCCAGCGTAACGGTTGAATAGCCCATGGCCCCTTCGTGCCTGGCCTGGCCGTCTATGGACGAACCCGTGGCCAACACCAGCACCCCCTGCAGCAGCGGAGCCGTAATACGCCTTCGCTGATGGTCGAACGACACATACAAGTCGATGAGGTCTCCCGGCTCAAGCAGCCCTGACGCCGAGTTAATGGCGTCAATGGGCATGGTGATGGCGCGACGGCCTTCACCCAATCGGGCCGAGAAAGGCAAGCCTCTTTCCGTCGCGGTATGCGTCGGAAGCACAGCATCGCCGGCCCGAAGCGGGGTCCTCAGAAGACGCCCCTCGAGCATCGCCAAGTTGTCGGGGGAAAGACTGTCGCTGGCGGTCAAGGCTGCGGGAAAGCTGCGCACCGCCAGATGGTCGACTGACAACCGGACGCCCGCCGGCAAATCATGGGCCGCAACGATACGCTGCACGGTGGGAACCCGGGACTGGGCTTCAATCTGCGTGATGCGGCCCTGGATATGCTGGCGCGCTGTCCACATGGCAAGCAAACCCGCCGCCAGGGCGATCCCGAGCATGATGATGGTCCTTCGATCAAGAGGCAGACGCATGGCAGCCCTCGGCAACGTGGTGAACCGATGAATTGCTGATGAGCAAGGGATGCTCAGCCATGAATTGGGCAGCCATGCTCAATCCGTCTGGCTGATCAGAACAGCGCCACCATGCCCTTCGGCCGCCGGAACCGGAAACAGGTCGACACGGCCGGCGCGATTCTGAGAAGGGCCCGCAACCCATGAATACTTTCCACTAGGCTGCCATCCGGCCTGGGCCATGCGACGGTTCAGTGCCAAGACAAAGTCGCCAAGTGGCTGCTTGGGTCGATGCAGGCTATGCGAAACCGTGCGTCCGAGCACCGTCGACGACTGGCTAAAAACAAAGCCTGCGTTTTGGGTCAGCCATGGGCCGAGCACACCACCATCGTTACCGTTCGGTGTCGGTTCCAGGTTCATGGGCAAAGTGGACACCAGGCCTTTGACCTGCCCTGGGCCGGCTTCCAATTGCGCAACCCAATGACGACCGGCGTATACGCCCGACAGCAATATGCTGCCTGGCAAGGTTGTGATCCGTTGAAAATGCCTTTGATGACGCGCCATCACCCGGGCAGCCTGGTCAAGTGTCGCGGAGGCAACGAAGCCCCGCACGACGACCGGGACGCCGGACAAATGCATGTCGACAGGCTCAGACCAGCGAAAAGAAGGAGTCATTGCATGAGGGAATGCCATATCGCTTTTTGCGAAGGCCAAAGCACAGCCCGGCCCTGTCAGGCTGGCCGCGGCGATCAAACAAACAAGCGTGCTTTTGAAAACAACAGCAAGAGCAAAGTGGTTGGAATCGCTTATCGTTGGAGGGCATGCAGCCTTATGGCATTGATTCATGGTTTCTCTCCCTGTGTTGGTGCCACTCGGGCACGTCTCCTGCCCAGGACCCAAGCCAGTCCTGCGTGGGGTCAGGCCTGCGCCAGCCTGCATCGACAGGCTTCATGACGGTTTTGATTTGCTGCGCCAGGCCATACGAAATGCTTGCTGCATCACCCCAGGCCAACGCCGAGCCGGCCACTCGTTGCTGGGCCTGTGCGTCACCGGCGGCATGGCCGGCCCCCTTCAGAATCGAGGTATGGCGCACAAGCACGGGATAGCCGTCGAAATCGCGCAAGCCGGACATGAACGCCCGCTTCTCGGGGCCGTTGTGGGCCTGCCGCGATGGGAACCCAACGCTAATCCGGGCATCGACGATTCCCGCATCGGCAACGCCCCACTGTTCACGCAAGTTTTGAGCATGACTCACAGCCTGGCCTGGCTGGGCAACGGCCTCAAGATGTGGTCCGCGGCTCAACTCCAATGCGACCTGGTTCTTGTCCGCCAGCAGCAATTCCCCCCGACGGTCTGACCAACGGTGAGTGGGGCCAAAAAAATAATGCCGCCGAACAATATCGGGTGCCGGCGCTTCGCCACGCGCCTCGGCAAATGCCGTGTACCGGCTTGCATGCGAAGCCTGCAAGGCCATGTCTTGGTAGCGCCCCAACCAAGCCACGGCCGCCCAAACAAGCAACAACGCGGAAAGCGCGAGCAAGGCTTCTGCAAGCGCCTGGCCCGCCTGGGGGGCCGTTGCGAACGTCCGATTGAGCTTTTGCTTCTGTCGCTGCATGAACTGCCGGCCCGAACGTTCATTACATATCCTGCACACCGTCTGATGAAACAGTTGACACGTCGCAAACTGATCGACGGCGAACCTGGAGGAGATAGGGGATATCATGGCGTCCCCCGTTCGGATGCACCGGTGCCGTCAGCCGTCAGCCGGGCCTGCCAATAGGGATGGAACAAGTTGGGAAATTCACCACCGCCGTCAATACGCGCATGAGGCCTGGCAAAGAAAGTCTCGGCCGCGCCATATGTGGTAATGGGCGTCTCTTCCGGCCCCTGTCGCCGAAGTTTTACGCTGAAGCTCACCCGGGCTTGTGCCGGCCCTGAGGCCACGTCGAAATAGTCGGGCAAGCCCGCCGATTGCCATCGAGACCGATCAACCAGGGCGCGTGAGCTTGCAAGAGGGTTGCTGTCGCCGGAAAGAATGTTCCAGTTTGTGGCTTCTTGCACCCAGCGCCAAAAGTCTTGAGCAGAGAAGTTATCAGGCGGATTATCCACGTGGGGCGCATCGATGTTTTGCGTACGTGATGTGGGAATCCACCCCCAACCCATGACGTATTCGCGAAAGTAGCAACCTATCCATCTGTTGGAGCGCAGCGCATGAAATGATTGTGTGTCCAGAGACTGCCAAATCCCTGCATCGTCTAGCTGGGTTTGCCCGCGTCGCCTCAGTTCGTGCCGCCGCGTGGGACAGCGCGCCTGCACCGGCCAGGGATTTCGCGCCGTGTGATTGCGTGGATCAAGAAAGGAGTGACGCCCCGCCACTTGGCGCACAAAAGGGGCAAGCAGCCTGCGCCCCGATTGCGCGCCTACCGCCGCGGGCCAATCGTCGTGCGTTACCTCAATCTTTGAGGGCTCGCCATCATAGTGGCGCTCAAGCACTTGCATCATCGCGTGGTAGCGTGCTTGGCTTAATGTCGATACGATGTCGTGCTGAACAGAGCCCAGTACCCCATGAACCAGTTGTTCGTGATTTGCATAAGCTTGCGCCAGCTGACCCGGCGTCTTGGCAAGGAGCTCTGTGCCGGTAGCGCGTAAAGAGGCCGCATATGCCGTCCCATGGGCCGCACCGAACAGCATGCCGATGAGATAAACCGGCGGGTTTCCAACCGACGCCTGGCGTGCTTCCGTTCCACCCAGAAATGCCCAGCTACCCAACGTGACCAAGTGCGCCATGGCCACTTGGTGCGCCACCTGGGTGCGGTTGAGCAAGGCCAGCATATTCAGGGCGCGCGCCTGCACCAACGCCCCGCTGTACGCCGCGGCGTCAAGCCCATGAAGCTGGCGGGCCTTGGCTGCCACCATCTGCCCCGTGGCAAAGTAGCGCACCAGCACCGTAGATGCGACAGCAACCAGCAGAACGCCCCATACCAGCGCCTGCCCGCCCTGAGAATGCGGGCTCATTGCCCTACCCCGGCGTTGCCGGTGAAGGACTTCAGGGTCTTGGTCTCGGTTTGGCCGGCGGCCAGTTCAGATGCAGCCTGCGCCGCCTGGCTTTGCGCGGTGCCGTCTTCGCCGGCCAGCTCGCGCGCCATGGCAGCGGTTTGGGAACGCACCACCTGGCCGAATAATTGATAAACGGCAATGGCCGCCACCGCAACCAGTGCAACGATAATTATGTATTCGGTCATGCCCTGGCCGCGTTGCCGCGTGTGCGCTTGCATGGTCGCCTCCTGTTGATCCAGTCGTACTGCAAGTCTGGACCTCAGGCGGGCAAGCCACAATTCGCAGATGCCGACACGGACCAATTCGCGCAAGGCGGTTCCAATCCACCTATCCTCAAGCGGCGCGCAAAATGCAAGCGCCACGGCTTGAGCCACGCATGCCAGCAATCGCTTGCTGAGCGCGGAAAAGCAAACGCCCCGGAGCCAGTTTTACCGGCTCCGGGGCGTTATCGCGTTTGATCTATGGTGAAAGACCCTACTTGGTGGATTTTTGCACGGCTTCGCCGGCCGCGGAAATATCTTCACCGGCGCCGCGCACGGTGTTGGTGCAGCCCGCTGCCGCCAGGCAGCCCAAGATCAGCAAGGACGACACGATTTTATTTATAAGCATGGTGAACTCCTTCTAAGAAAAGACTGCGTACAGATAAAACACAAATTACTTGCTCGAATCAGCGTAGCGCTTGGCGCTTTCCATGATTTCCTTGCGGGCTGCCTCGGGGCCATCCCAACCTTTGACCTTGACCCATTTGCCCTTCTCGAGGTCTTTATAGTGCTCGAAGAAATGCTGGATGCGAGCCAGGCTTTCTTCGGGCAAATCTTTGGGAGACTGAATGTTGCGATACGGAGGATACAGCTTGTCGACCGGCACGGCCAGCAGCTTGGCATCGCCTCCCGCTTCGTCGTCCATGTGCAGGACGCCAATGGCGCGGCAGCGTACCACGGCGCCCACCTGGATGGGGAACGGCGCAATCACCAAGACGTCAGCCGGGTCTCCGTCATCGGAGATGGTTTCGGGGATATAACCGTAGTTGGCCGGGTAGTGCATGGCGGCCAACATGAAGCGATCTACAAATACTGCCCCAGTGTCTTTATCAACCTCGTACTTCACGGGGTCGGAGTTCATGGGGATTTCAATAATGACGTTGAATTCGTCGGGCAACTTGGCGCCGGCGGGGACGCGGTCTAAGCTCATGCTTGCACTACCTCGGTAAAATAAAAAAGTGGGAAAAATCAGTCTTTGCGTCTTGCTGGATCGTCGGCCGGCGAAGAGTCGTGAGCCGGGCTATAGGGCCGGTCAGAGGTCTGGCTCACGTCCACCCCCGGAATGGGCGCGCTGTCGAAATACTCATCCAGGTCGGAGTCTGCCGACGGAACGGAACCCGCCTCGGGCGGCGCCTTGGGCGCGCGGGTCGGCGGCGATTGCGGCGAGTCGTCCAGATAATCAGCCGCGCTGGCAGCCACAGGAGAGAACGGCTCGGCGTCGATTGGTACCGGAATGGGCATACTGCCTACGTCGATCAAGGTAGGGTCGGACCTTGTGTCGGCTGCCGGAAGTACCTTGCTAATTTCCAGCACCGGCAAAACACCGGCCACACCCGAGGCCAAACGCCAGTGCTTCATGGCGTCGGCCTCGCGGCCCAGGCGATCATACAAGTTGCCAAGCAAGGCATGAATGCGCACATCGCTGCGCACCTTCATGCTTCGCAGCAAATAACGCTCGCCAGGACCCCACAATTGGCCTGTAAGGCAAAGGTTGCCCAATGCTGCCAGCAGATCAGAGTTTTGCGGTTCATTCCTGAGCCAGACTTCTGCCTTGGCCAGGCGGCGCGCCACTTGGTCGGGCGGACTCTGCGAATAGGCGTTGAGCAGACGCGACTCAAGCTTTGTGTTGAGCGCGTTTTCCAGCACCTTGCCGGCGGTGTCAAAATCGCCTTGGCCTTCGTGAAACGCGGCGGCAGCCAGGGCGATTTCGGGCAGCGTCTTCTCTTCTGACTTAAGCCCACCCCAAATCGCCTTGAACTCGTCAGGCGTGGCCGATGCCAGCCGGAACGCCGCAGCCGACTCAATAAGCGACAGCGCTTCGGCCCGATCCAGATCGCCGCGGCGCATTAATAAGCGAGCCAGCTCGAAAACGCGTTCGTGATTATGCAATTGCCTGTATGCCTTCAGCAGCAAGCGGGCCGCATGAGAATGGCGCGGGTTGGTATCATGCAAAGGCTGCAGCAAAGCCAACGCCTCTTGCGGCCGGTTCTGTTCGAGGAGCATCTCGGCGGACGCAGCCGCATGGGCTTCCTTGAGCCGGGCATTTTTGCCGGCTGCTTGGGCCGCTAAACGCAACGCGTCGTCGCGACGGGCGTATTCTCCGAGGTGATGCGAGGCCCTGGCCAATGCCAGGCCCGCCAACACCCGAGTATTGCCAGACTTGCTGCGGCCAAGCAATTTGGACAGCTTTTGCTCGGCATCGTTATAACGCCCTTCGAGCACGCTGATCCAACCGGATTCGAGCAGTTCGTGTTCTTTCTTGCGGGCGCGCAAGCCGCGCCACGAACGAAATCGTTCGGGCCCCGATACGAGCCAGGCGATTATGCGCAGCACGACATACAAAGCCACAAAGAAAGCGAATATTAGCAATACCGCGAATATCAGGGACAGCTCGATCCGCCACGGCGGTGCGATGATCAGCACGTTGCCGCTGTGCTCGCGCAGCACGAGGGCCGAGGCCACAGCCAAGACCAGCAGTACGCACATCCACAACCATGTCCTCATTTGTTATACCCCCGCCATTGCGATACGGACGCCGGCGCCGGCGCTGGTGGCCGCAGGCGTCGACTCGGTGCTGGGTACTGGTGTCTCGGCTTCGCCCGAATCTGCGCCATTGACCAGCTCGCCGACGCCTTGCGGGTCAGAGCCTGTCGCCCCCTCGGTCGGGGCAGCGGAACCGGGTGAGTCTTGAGCCTCGGGCTCGGGCGCAGCTTCATCTTCTGCAGGCGCCTCGGTGGGGCCGTCGGTGTCGCCACCATTGGTTGCGCCTTGCTCGGTCGACTGGCTCGGCGCTTGTTCGTCGGTTTCCGCGTCGTTCAAGCCTGTCTGGGCCGATTTCGCAATTTCTTCGCGCAAGGATTGAATTGCGCTTTGGCTATTGGCCACAGTGGGAAGCTCGAGTTTTATCGACGTATCGGCAAGCTGCAAGGCAAGTCTGAGTGCGCGATGCCCTTCGACCGAGTTGATGTCGTAGCGCGCCTGCAGCAATTGCACCACCGCGCGGGTTTCAGTGGCCCAGACATCAGGCTGCTTCATCAGCAGGGCAAGCTGAGCCGTCATGAGCCGCAAACGCAATTTGTCGCGCAAACTGCCCGCCTGCTCGGGCGACATCAACAATGCAGCGGCATCGTCTACGCGCCGGACACTGATGAAGCCGGCCAGATCCTGCTTGATGTTGAACCAAGTATGGCGCGACCACTCGGCCGCCGAAGACATGCTTTGTTTCCACCATGGCGCAGACGGGTCAACCGCTTTGGGCGCGGGCGCGGAATTTTGCCTTGTCGCCGCCGGAGACGGCGCAAGGGCCGGCGCGGCATCATCAGGGATGAGCAAGGGGGCTGACTCAATCAGCCGACCCAGCTCGTCGATGCGGCTGGACAGGCGATTGATGTCGATGGTGGAGACGGCGCGCAAGCGTTCTACGTCGCCGTTGATGGCTTGCTGCAGCGAGGCCAGGCTCGGACGGTTCGCCCGCGCAAGCTGGGCCTGGGCGGTTTCAAGCGCGATAATGGCATTGCTGACGTTGCCTCCCAGCAGCAATTGCTGGTGTGCAATGGATACGAGATGGTCCATGTCGTTGATGAGCGCGATATCGGCGCCGCTGTCAGTCATCATCTGCAAGGCCTGCTCAAGGCTTTGCAGATGTTGCTGGGCAGATTCAAGTTCGCCGGCCATCTGTTCGATCTTTTGCTGTTGCTGACGCGCCAGACCGAACGCCTGCATCGCCTGGCCCGAGGCAGCCTGTGCCTCACGCGAGCTTTGCTGCGCCTGGCCAAGCAATGTATCAACGCGCTCGTGCATGACGCGATGCTGGTACCAGACCATGGCAGCCAGCGCCGCCACAATCAGCAGCAATATCAAAATGGCAACGACGATGCTCGAACGCCGGGACGACTTGGCGACACGAGCGCCAGTGGGCGCTGCAACCTTTTTTTGATTGGGTTTGTCGTGCGCTGTGGCACTGCCGCTATCGGACGTATTGTCGGGTTTTGTGTCTGTCATGGCGAAATTGTAATCCTTGGCACCTTGTCAGCGGGAAGCGAGCGAAAATACTGCTTGCACAATGGCGTCTTCCCCTGGCGGGCATATGGTAACCGCCAGATCGCCTACCTTACCAGAAGCGGAAGAGCTTTCGAGCGACGATTGTAAACGGGCCGCGATGCGGGGGTGTATCACCACGTAGTGGAAGCCAAGGCACGCCGGCAACAGGTCATGCCGTGCGGCATTATCGATGAAAGCCGTCACTCCATGCGCGCTGGTCAGCAAGCAGATGACAGGCCGCCCCGAATCAAGACCGCCGCGCAAGTGCCGAACTATTGACGCGGGCCATTCTAGTGTGCGCCGCTCATAAGAAATATGGCGGATCACTTCTACGCCGGCTTGTTCCAGCCGCAGGCCCAACCATTCACGGCCTTCCTGACCACGCACGATCAGCGCTCGGCTCATGGCCGCGGTCAAGGCCTGCAAATACTTCCAAAGCGATTCGGAATCTTGGCTCTCTGCCTCGTGGGGGGCAAGTATGCATTCGGCGGGAACGAAGCCGGTATCCAGTACAGCCTTTGCAGTGGCCGCACCCACCGCGGCCACGCGGGTATGCTCAGGCCAGGCCGCCGGCATGGCGCCGGCCTGATTCAACTGCCGGAAATAACAGTTCACCGCATTGCCCGAGACGAAAACGACCAGATCATAGCCCCCAGGCACAGGGGGCGGGTTCAACGCGGCAGGAACCGGAACAATATCCAATACCGGCAACACCAGCGATTCCAGCCCTTTTGAAGCCAGCCGTTGCATCAAGGGTTCATTGCGACCCTTCGGACGGGTCAACAAGACCAGTGCATTAGCCAAACTGCCCGGCATGCCCGTGGCCTAGTCAGTTGGGGAGCCCGAACCAGGCGACTCCGGAATTGGATGACCGGGCAGCAGTTGGGCGAGTATCTCGCGTGCGCCTTGATCGAGCAGTTGCCCGGCCACCTGCCGCCCGAGTGCTTCCGCCTGCTCGGGCGGGCCCGATGCTTCGGCCCTTATCAGCACGGCCCCATCAGGTTCAGCGACAAGACCACGCAGGCGCAAGACCTTGTCTTCCAATTGAGCGTAAGCCGCCAACGGTACCTGGCACGACCCGCCCAGCTCCGCCGACACCGTGCGTTCGGCCAACGCGCACCACGACGAGGCGCGGCATTCCAGCGGCGCCAACCACTTGCGCAGCTCGGCCCGTTCGGCCATAACCTCGATGCCCAGGGCGCCCTGCCCCGCCGACGGCAAGCTTTGCTCGGGCGACAAATAAGCCCGTATGCGCGACTCCATGCCTAATCGCTGCAAGCCCGCCGCCGCCAGAATGATGGCCGCATACTCGCCCCGGTCGAGCTTGCCCAGCCGAGTATCGAGATTGCCGCGCAAAGGCCGCACTTCCAGGTGAGGGTAAAGTGCGCGCACCTGCGACTCGCGGCGCAAACTGGACGTGCCGACCACGGAGCCGGCCGGCAACTTGGCCAGATCGTCGACCTGATTGGACACCAGCGCATCACGCGGATCTTCGCGCTTCATGACCGCGGTCAGGGCAAAGGGCAACTTTAGGTCGACAGGCACGTCTTTAAGCGAATGCACTGCCAGATCGGCCCGCCCGTCGAGCAAGGCGGTTTCAAGCTCTTTGACAAAAAGGCCTTTGCCGCCCACCTTGGACAACGTGCGATCGAGTATCTGATCGCCGCGTGTAGTCATTTCAAGCAAGCTGACCCGGCATCGCGGATACAGCTCCAACAGCCGGCTTTTTACGTGCTCGGCTTGCCACAGCGCCAGTCGGCTAGCTCGCGTGGCGATGACCAGGCTCGCGGGGCTTTGGTTTCGCTCATGCATAGTGGTTGAAAATCAGGTAGGCGATGATCCCAATGATGGCCAGGATAAGCAACCCTTTAAGCAGCGACATGCCGCCATCAACAGCTTTCTTGTCGCCCGACGATGGTTTAAATAGACCCATGTGTATTCACCTTTTTGGCATTCTTGCGTGCGGCCAGCCATTTCCCGGCCAGGATGACCAGAGCGGCTCCGACCACTTCCGCGGCTATTTTAGCCGTGGTGGTAGGAGCACCCACTTGATTTACGACAAACACGTCGGTGACCAGCATGCCTCCGGCGATCCAGCCCAGCAGGCCGGCGCCAAACAGCACCACGATGGGGAAGCGATCAATGAGCTTGAGCACCAAGGTACTGCCCCAGATGATGATGGGCACGCTAAGCAGCAGGCCGAAGATCACATAGCCCATCTGATGATCTGTATGAGCGTTCATGGCCGCCCCGGCAATGGCGATGACGTTGTCCAGGCTCATGACGAAATCGGCGATCAGTATGGTCTTGACCGCTGTCCACACGGACGAGCCGGCAGTGATGCCGTCGTGATGGCCGTCATCCGGAAGCAATAGCTTGATGCCGATCCAGACCAGCAGCAGCCCGCCGACGACCTTCAGAAAGGGGATATTGAGCAGTTGCAGTGCAAAGAATATCAGCACCACGCGCATGATGATGGCGCCCGCCGTACCCCAAAGAATTCCACGCATCCGCTGCCTGGGATCGAGCTTGCGGCAGGCCAGCGCGATAACCACCGCATTGTCGCCTCCCAACAAGATGTCGATCATGACTATTTGGAACAGTGCGCCCCAATGCAGGGTGCTTAGAAATTCTGTCATCAGGTCTCCTGACCGTGGAAAAAGCGTGATGCACACTATCGTAGTGCAGTGGCGTGTTGCGCCGCCCGCTTGTGATCGGACTCTTCAGGGTGCAAAAGGCCCGCCGAGGCGGGCCTTTTGCATTTTTACGACACAAGCAAGCCTTACAGCACCGATTTGAGCAGTTTGCCCATTTCGGACGGGTCGCGCGTAGTGCGGATACCGCAGGCTTCCATAACCTCGAGCTTGGCATCGGCCGTGTCGGCTCCGCCTGAGATCAGAGCGCCGGCATGACCCATGCGCTTGCCCGGAGGCGCCGTGACACCGGCAATGAAGCCGACCACGGGTTTCTTCATGTTGTCTTTGGCCCATTCTGCGGCGTTGACTTCATCAGGACCGCCGATTTCACCAATCATGACAACCGCGTCAGTATCCGGATCGTCGTTGAACATCTTCAGCACATCGACGTGCTTGAGGCCATTGATGGGGTCGCCGCCAATACCAACCGCAGAGGACTGGCCCAGGCCCAGCTCGGTAAGCTGCGCCACCGCTTCGTAGGTAAGCGTGCCCGAACGGCTGACAACGCCGATACGGCCTTTGCGCGAGATATGACCGGGCATGATGCCGATCTTGATCTCGTCGGGGGTGATTAGGCCCGGGCAGTTGGGTCCCAACAGCAAGGTCTTCTTGTTTTCAGCACGCATGCGATTACGCAGCATGAGCATGTCGCGTACGGGAATGCCCTCGGTAATGCAGATGACCAGGTCCAGGTCGGCATCAACCGCTTCCCAGATGGCGTCGGCCGCGCCTGCGGGCGGAACGTAAATAACCGAAACCGTAGCGCCCGTTTCGGCTTTGGCTTCTTTAACCGAGGCGTAGATGGGTACGCCCTCGAAATCCTGGCCGGCCTTCTTGGGATGCACGCCGGCGACGAACGCCTCTTTGCCATTGGCGTATTCGCGACAATAGTGGGTATGGAACTGACCGGTTTTGCCGGTAATTCCCTGGGTAATGACTTTGGTGTCTTTGTTGATCAAGATCGACATTTACAAATCCTCGGCAAATTCTTATTTGGCGGCAGCTACGACTTTTTGCGCAGCTTCGGCCATGGTGTCGGCGCTGATGATGGGCAGGCCGGATTCGGCCAGCAGCTTCTTGCCCAGCTCTTCGTTGGTGCCCTTCATGCGCACAACCAGCGGAACGTTGAGGTTAACGGCCTTGCACGCGGCAATCACGCCTTCGGCGATGATGTCGCAGCGCATGATGCCGCCGAAGATATTGACCAGAATGGCTTGCACGCCATCGTTCTGGAGCATGATCTTGAAGGCTTCAGTGACTTTCTCGGCCGTGGCGCCGCCGCCGACGTCCAGGAAGTTGGCAGGCTCGCCGCCGAACAGCTTGATGGTGTCCATGGTGGCCATGGCCAAGCCCGCGCCGTTGACCAGGCAGCCGATGTTGCCATCAAGCTGGATATAGGCCAAGTCGAACTTGCTGGCTTCCACTTCGGCGGGGTCTTCTTCTTCAAGGTCGCGATATTCGACGATGTCAGCGTGACGGAACAGCGCATTCGAGTCAAAGTCAAATTTGGCATCCAGCGCAATGATGTTGCCTTTGCCATCACGATTCAACGGGTTGATTTCAACCAGCGACGCATCGGTTTCCATATAGCATTGGTACAGCTTCTGGAACACATCGACGGCCTGGTCGATGGACGCTTCGGGCAACTCGATTGCTTTGGCGACCTTGACGGCCTGCTCTTTGGTGAAACCAACCAGCGGGTCGATGTATTCGGTGATGATCTTCTCGGGAGTAGCCTCGGCCACTTCCTCGATGTCCATGCCGCCTTCGCTGGATGCGATGAAGGCGATTTTCTGCGTGGCGCGGTCGGTCACGACGGAAACGTAGTATTCCTTCTGGATGTCGGCGCCCTCTTCGATGTACAGGCGACGTACCTTCTGGCCTTCGGGTCCGGTCTGATGGGTCACGAGTTGCATGCCCAGGATTTCCGACGCGAGCTTGCGCACTTCGTCTATGGAACGCGCCAACTTGACGCCGCCGCCCTTGCCTCGTCCGCCGGCATGGATCTGGGCCTTGACGACCCAGACCGGCCCACCCAGTTTCTCGGCCGCGGCCACGGCTTCGTCTACGGAAAACGCGGGAATCCCGCGAGGCACCGTCACGCCAAATTTCTTCAGCAGTTCCTTGCCTTGATACTCGTGAATTTTCATTGGTTACCTGTCAGAACGTAAAAATGAGAAGAAAACCTGCAATCGACCTGTCGCCTGCATGGGCGCGCAAAACATGCATTAATCACGCTCCCGCTTTTCTTCGGGAACCGCATACCATTTGGCATAGTGTTTGGCGGCCACCGGGCCATCGACACGCAGAGCATGGCAGCCGCCCAGCTCGAAAGGCTTTTTGTCAGGCTGTTTGCCGCTGCGAACCCGTTCTTCGCGCCTGCGGCCGGCCATACATTGCACGGCTACCGTGGGCAGAAGGTAGGAAAGCTCGGTAAGGTGGGTACAGCCCGCAGCCCGGCCGAAGCGGTCTTTGACGGCACGCCGGAAGCTGCGCAACAAATTAAGGCCCACCAAACCCCGGTAGGCCGTAGAAATGCTGAAACAGTTTTCGCCAAAGGGCGCCGCATCATAAGCGGCCTCTGCTGCCGTGATGGTGTAGCCGTTGTCGATGGTGACCCGCAAGTGCATATGATGAACCGGATCGCCCTTTTTATGCGTTGTGCCGTTCTCGCGAGGAAAGTCGTAGGCTTTGACGTCGATGAGCTCGGCGTCAAGATCCCATAAACCGTCTTCGCGCGCATACGCATCCACGCGCACAGAGCGCGTGTGCAGCAATTCGCGAGGGGCATGAGGCGGCGGCAATGGCATTGAAAATGCTGGGACAGACAGAGACGATAAACTCTGGAAGTATAACGCAGCCCGCCCAAGCGGACGATGCGGGCCGGTGTCGCCGTCTATACAGCGCCATGCTGAAGCGGCCGGCACACTTTGCCGCAGCAATCAATAGTAAGCGCCCCCAGGCAGCCTTTACAGGCTGCCTGGTGTGTCAGTATTGGCTATGCCGCTTCACGCAGCGTTCGGGCCGCCCTCACCATCGCCTCGAGCGCTCCTCGAGTCTCGGCCCAGGCGCGCGTCTTCAGGCCGCAGTCGGGGTTGACCCAAAGCCTTTCCTTCGGCAACCGCAGGGCCGCCTTGCGCATCAGCTCAACCATGGCTTTTACATCGGGCAAATTGGGCGAATGGATGTCGTACACACCCGGGCCGATATCGTTCGGGTAAGCGAAATCTTCGAAGGCGCCCAGCAGTTCCATGTTCGAGCGGGACGTCTCGATGGTGATGACGTCCGCATCCATGGCGGCGATGGCCTCAATGATGTCATTGAACTCTGAATAGCACATATGGGTGTGAATCTGGGTGCGGTCTTCCACCTTTGACGTGGCCAGGCGGAAGCAATCCACCGCCCAGTCAAGGTAAGCTTGCCAATCGCCCCGGCGAAGCGGCAGGCCCTCGCGAAAGGCCGGCTCATCTATCTGTATGATCCGTATGCCCGCTTTTTCAAGGTCGGAAACCTCATCACGCAATGCCAAGGCAAGTTGGCGGCAAGTGTCTTCACGCGGCTGATCATCCCGCACGAAAGACCATTGCAACAGGGTGACCGGCCCCGTCAGCATGCCCTTGACCGGCTTGGTGGTCAGCGACTGGGCATAACTGCTCCAGCCCACCGTCATGGGAGCCGGACGCAAGACATCGCCATAGATAAGTGGTGGTTTGACGCAGCGCGAGCCATAGCTTTGCACCCATCCATTCTGGGTGAAAGCGAAACCGCCAAGCAGTTCGCCAAAGTATTCCACCATGTCGTTGCGCTCGGGCTCGCCGTGTACCAGAACGTCCAGCTCGACCTCTTCCTGGAACCGTACGGCGGCCTCGATTTCCGCTCGCACCTGTTTTTCATAAGCCGCGTCGGACAAAGCGCCCTGCCGCCAATCACGACGCAGGCGACGGATTTCCGCTGTCTGGGGAAAAGATCCAATGGTGGTGGTGGGAAAGTCTGGCAGATTCAAGGCCTGGCGCTGCTTTTCAATACGCTCGCCAAAGGGTGCGCGCTCGCGCGACAAACCGGCCGACTCTGCGAACCGCTTACGTACCGCCTCATTATGCGTACGGTTCGATTCGTCACGCGCCCGCAGCGCTTTACGTTGCGTTTCCAGCTTTTGCGCAATGGCTTCGTCGACGTCTCCGTCAAGCAGGCTTGCCAGGCAATGAAGTTCATCCAGTTTTTGTACGGCGAAGGACAGCCACGATTTAAGCTCGGGGTCCAACTGCGTCTCTTCTTCCAGATCGACGGGCACGTGCAGCAAAGAGCACGACGGCGCTATCCAAAGGCGATCACCCAAGCGGTCTTTCAAAGGCTTGAGTAATGCGTGGCGACTGTCTAGATCAGTGCGCCAGATGTTGCGCCCGTCAATGACGCCCGCCGAAAGGACTTGATCGCTTCTTAATACTGCAGCGACCTTTTCGGCCTGTTCCGGAGCCCGCACCAGATCCAGGTGAACGCCATGTACCGGCAGGCCGTCAAGCACCTTTAGATTGTGAGTGACACCGCCGAAATAGCTTGCCAGCAAAATACGCACGCCACCCGTGGACAACTCGTCGTATACACGCTTGAAAGCCTCTTGCCAGGCAGGCGGCAGATCCAGAGCCAGGATGGGCTCGTCGACCTGTACCCATTCAACGCCCTGCTTGGCCAGACGGTCGAGCACCTGCAAATAGACCGGAAGCAGGCGATCAAGCAGCTTAAGCTTGCCTTCATCCTGCGAGCCCTGAGTAAACGCGTCGCCCTTGCCCAGCCACAACCAGGTCAATGGCCCCGGTATCACCGGCTTGGCGGCATATCCCAGTGACAATGCTTCTGCGACCTGCTCAAAAAGCTCGGTGCGCGCGATGCGAAACTCTTGCCCCAGCGTCAGCTCAGGGACGATATAGTGGTAGTTGGTGTCGAACCACTTGGTCATCTCGGAGGCGGCGGATGGCTTTCCCGACGGCGCCCGGCCCCTACCCATGCGAAACAGGGTATCAAGGCTCACGTCTTCGCCGGAAGGCTGGCCGAACCGAGCGGGAACCGCCCCCAGCAAGGTTGTCCATTCCAGAATGTGGTCGTACCAGGCAAAATCGCCCACTGGCACCATTATTTTTTGTTTATCCTGGCCGCCTGCCTGCAAAGCCCAATGGCGTTTCCGAAGCTCGCGCCCGGTTTCCAGCAAATTGGCCTGGTCGGATTTTCCCGACCAATAGGCCTCTAGGGCAAACTTCAGTTCGCGCTGCAGCCCCATGCGCGAAAAGCCCAGGCTATGAAAAACAGTCATGTCTACTCTCTGATGGTAAAAAACGAATCATCGGCCCTGTAGTTGTTGTAAAAACACGTTCAGGGCTGCTCAGAGTGAAAGTATGCAGGTACAATTACATGAATCAAAATCAAATGCACCATCTTTAGAATGAGTAAATCTCATACTAAAGACTTGGCGCCTCGCCCCCGAAGTAGCTTCGGGGCGTCAATGCTCCGGAAACAATCATGCTGGAAATCCGCCATCTTGAAACTATCGCCGCCATTCACGAGGCCGGCAGCCTGCAAGAAGCCGCCGAAAGGCTTTATGTAACGCAGTCGGCGCTTTCGCATCAGGTTCGCGATCTTGAAACACGGCTCAAGACGCCGTTGCTGAACCGACGCACCCGCCCCGCAAGGCTTACCACAGCGGGGTTGCGCGTGCTGTCGCTGGCCGACGAAGTATTGCCTCGTCTCAAGGCCACCGAGCGCGAGCTTCAACGGCTGGCCGCGGGCCGCACGGGGCGCTTGCACCTGGCTATCGAGTGCCACTCGTGCTTTCAGTGGTTGATGCCCGCGATGGACGCCTTCAGGCAAGAGTGGCCGGATGTCACGCTTGATCTTTCGGCTGCCTTTTCGTTCGCGCCCTTGCCCGCCCTGGTGCGCGGCGATCTCGATGTAGTCATTACCTCCGACCCTCAAGAGCTCGACGCGGTACGCTACCTGCCCTTGTTTCGCTACGAGCTGGTGCTGGCGGTGGCTTCGGCCAACCCGCTGGGGCAATATCGCTACATTGAACCGCAGCAGCTTGAAGACCAGGTGCTTATCACCTACCCCGTCGAAAAGCAGCGGCTTGATGTTTTTACGGCATTTCTTGACCCTGCCGGGGTCGAGCCGGCAGCTTTGCGCACAGCCGAACTGACACCGGTTATCGCTCAGTTGGTGGCCAGCCAGCGCGGAGTCGCCGCCCTGCCCAACTGGGCGCTCACTGAATACTTGGGGCAAGGGTGGCTACGGGTTTGTCACTTGGGCGAACATGGCGTATGGCGCACGCTATATGCGGCCGTACGCACTGAAGATGCTGACACGCACTACCTGAAAGCCTTTATCGAGAAAGCACACGAAATCTGCTTCAAGAACTTAAGCGGCATCAAGACAGTGCGCGGTAATAAAGCTTCAAATGCCTAACGGACGGCTACTTGTCTTCGTGTTCGTTGTATTGGGCCAGAATTTGACGAAGACACTGCGAGGAAAACCCGCGTGAAGCCAAAAACCGAAGCTGGCGGGCATGATCTTTGGCGTCGACAGGCGGCCGGCCGAACTTTTTCTGCCAGGCTTCGGTAGCCCGCTGGATTTCGGTGCTTTGCAGCTGTTGACGGATATCGGCAAGTTGTTCGTCGGCCAGACCGTGCCGGCGTAGTTCCTGCAGCACCAGCGCGGCGCCCCTGCCGCCCGCCCTTCGGTGCACCAGGCTTTGTGCAAAACGCTCGTTTGAAAGCCAGTTGTCGCGCTCGAGCTCATCAAGCACTTTTTGCAACTGAGTAGTGTCGTCAGGGTCGGCGTGAGGGGCCAGCTTGCGGGCCAGCTCTACCCGGGAATGCTCGCGGCGCGAAAGAATGGCCACGGCCCTGGCCTTGAGCGAAGGCCCTTGTCGCTTGGGCTTGGGAACGAGTTGCTCGAAATCGCTATCGTCGAATGGGGCCATGGCAGAAAAATGATGCGGCCGCCGCCCTAAGCCTGGCTATGGGAAGGCGGTTGCCGCAACTAGAAAAGATCAGTCGACGAGTTCGTCTTCGCTGGGACCAGACGCCTGCACCGGTGTGCCGCTTACGTGGGCCACCACGCCGAGCTGCTCGCGGACTTTGTTTTCGATCTCGAACGCCATTTGAGGGTTTTCTTTGAGATACTCGCGCACATTATCTTTGCCCTGCCCGATACGCGTGCCGGCGTAGCTGTACCAGGCGCCGGCCTTGTCTACGATGCCGGCCTGGACGCCGAGATCGATGATTTCGCCTTCGCGCGAGATGCCGGCGCCGTACATGATGTCGAACTCGGCCTGCTTGAACGGAGGCGCAATCTTGTTCTTGACCACCTTGACCCGGGTTTCGTTGCCCACGATCTCGTCGCCCTTCTTGATGGCGCCTATGCGACGGATATCGAGGCGCACCGACGAGTAGAACTTGAGCGCGTTGCCGCCGGTGGTGGTTTCGGGGTTGCCGAACATGACGCCGATTTTCATGCGGATTTGGTTGATGAAAATGACCATGCAGTTGGCGCGCTTGATGTTGGCAGTGAGCTTGCGCAACGCTTGGCTCATGAGGCGGGCCTGCAGGCCGGGAAGGGAATCGCCCATGTCGCCTTCGATTTCGGCCTTGGGCACCAGGGCCGCGACCGAATCGATTACGATAAGGTCGACCGAGCCGGAGCGCACCAGTGCGTCGGTGATTTCAAGTGCCTGCTCGCCGGTGTCGGGCTGGGAAATGAGCAGGTCTTCAAGGTTGACCCCCAGCTTGGATGCGTACTGCACATCAAGCGCATGCTCGGCATCGATAAAGGCGCAGGTGCCGCCAATTTTTTGCATCTCGGCGATGACCTGCAGCGTGAGCGTGGTTTTTCCGGAGGATTCGGGGCCGTAGATTTCGACGACTCGACCGCGCGGCAGCCCGCCAACGCCCAAGGCGATATCGAGCCCGAGCGAACCGGTGGAAACCACCTGGATGTTGTGCTCTACCTGGTTGTCGCCATAGCGCATTACCGACCCTTTGCCGAATTGCTTGTCGATTTGCGATATAGCGGCGGCAAGCGCCTTGCTGCGTTCGGCGGCGGCTTTGCTTTGTTTGTCGTCCATACGGATCCCTTGGCTAAGATAACGAAAATTTGGTATTGAACAGGCTTGAACCAGCTTGAAGCCGCTGGCACAGAGCACGTTCAGAGCGATTATGGCATCAAATTATACTGTATATAAATACAGATATCTAGAAAATGCCGTATTAAACCGTAATGGCAAGCAGCGTGTCGAGTGTCAGGATTTGGAATTGCCCAGGCAACCCATAGCGCAATCAACACTTAGGCCAATTTTGATGGCCGAAGACGATAGTATTCTTGCTGATGGACTTTCTCGTTCACTGCGCCGCGACGGCAACGCTGCCAATGCTCATTTTAACGGCCGCCGGCTCGGTTGGGCAACGCGTGCAAGGGCTTGATCCAGGCGCCGACGATTAAAGGCCAAGCATTTCGCGCTCTCCGGACTCGAAGCTTCTTTCAGGCCCACGTCAGGTCTATTTCCTACAATCAAACGCATAGAAAGTATTCAGCGGGAGCCACGGCCCCTTTGGGGCTACGCCCACCCGCCTCATACTCCTATCTCATCGGCACTGCGCGCCCCGCGAACTGTAGTATGCGCACGCCGATGTGTTATATCGGCCCGGTGCACATGCATCCGGGCCTTTTTTTTCACCAAGCGGGCTCCAGCCCAAAAACACCCTACAATCGACGGTCCGTCTCACCTCGCAAGTTTCGCTGCACCGCCGGCCCACGCAGTCACTTCAAGTGCACCGTTCGGTCCAGCAGTGTGCGAGCCTCGCCGCTATGAAAAGTTGCATCAATAATGTGGTTCAAAAATCTCAAAGTATTCCGTCTCGCCCCCTCATGGTCCATTTCGCTGAACGCTCTGGAATCCGCTCTTGAAAAACATGCCTATCGGCCCGGCAACAGCCTCGAGATGCAGAACCTGGGCTGGGTGCCGCCATTCGAAGGCTCAGGCCTTGCATATGCCTTGCAAGGAAATATCTTCCTGAGCCTGCGCACCGAGAAAAAGCTGCTGCCCGCCACGGTGATCAACCAGGTTACCCGCGCCAAAGCCCTGGAAATCGAAGAGCAGCAAGGCTTCAAGCCTGGCCGCAGGCAGATGAAAGAGCTCAAAGAGCAGGTCACGGACGAGCTTCTGCCCAAGGCATTCAGCGTCTATCGCGACACTCGAGTATGGATCGACACGAACAATCGCTGGCTTGTCGTGGACGCGGCCGCGGCCGCCAAAAGCGACGAGGTCTTGGGAATGCTGGCCAAGGCCATAGACCCGTTTCCGGTCTTGCAGCTATATGTGGAACAATCGCCCGCAAGCAGCATGACAAACTGGCTGATCCAGGACGAGCCCCCCGCCGGCTTTTCGGTCGACCAGGACACCGAGCTGCGCTCCACCAGCGAAAGCCGGGCGGCAGTACGCTATCTACGCCAAAGCATAGACATCGAAGATGTGCGCAAGCATGTGCAGAACGGCAAGCAGTGTACGAGGCTGGCGCTGACATGGGCCGACCGGGTGTCGTTTGTATTGACTGACAACCTGGACATCAAGCGCGTCGCTCCGCTGGACGTACTTAAGGAAAACCAAGATCTGACCGCGCGCAACGAAGCCGATCAGCTTGATTCAGACCTGGCCTTGATGTCCGGAGAGCTCTCCCGGCTTCTGGACAGCCTGGTCGATGCCCTGGGCGGCGAAAAGAAAATGGGTTGAGCTTCGCCAAAGCCTGCCATCGGGCATTGAAAGCCCGGTGGCAAACCTTAATCGATGCCGTGGAACACGCTGTCGTCCGGCCCAATATGCGACGGCGGGCTCCACGTGACGTCGCGCAGCGAATGCTGGACCAATCCTTCGACCCCCAGCAGCACGGCAAATATGGCCATCCGTACCGGTATGCCGTTGTCGGCCTGGCGAAAAATAGCCAGGCGCGGATCGTGGTTCAGATCGACGCTAAGGTCGTGCGCTCCTTCGCGGCTGTCTCGGGGCAAGGGATGCATGATGATGGCGTCGGTGCGACCGCAGGCTTCGATGACGGCCTTGTTGACCTGAAAGTCTGCCGTATAGCCTTCCAGCTGTTCGTCCGAGAAGCGTTCTTTCTGCACCCGGGTCGCGTAGATTACGTCGGCTCCGGAGAGCCCCTGTTCCAACGAGGTGGTCTGTTCGATGACATGGCCTCTGTTTCCGGCCTGCTCTAGGATGTAGTCGGGCATCTCGAGCCCTTTGGGCGCCACCAGTGTGAATTTGAGGTCGCGATACAGCGAAAGCAGCTTGATCAGAGAATGCACAGTGCGGCCGTATTTCAGATCGCCCACCAAGGCAATGTGGGACCCGTCCAGCAATTTATCCAGGCGCGAGAACTCGGTCAGTATCGTGTAAAGGTCGAGCAGGGCCTGGCTGGGGTGCTCGCCGGGGCCGTCGCCTCCGTTGATGACCGGTATGTTGGTCGCGTCGGCAAACTCTGCCACTGAGCCTTGCTCGGGATGGCGGATGACCAGGGCGTCGACGTATCCGCTCATGACGCGGCTGGTGTCGTAAATGGATTCGCCCTTTGCCATCGACGAAAACGTAAACCCCGTCGTGTCGCACACTGAACCGCCCAAACGGCAAAACGCGGCTCCAAAGCTTACGCGGGTGCGGGTGCTTGCCTCGAAAAACAAATTGCCCAGCACAGCGCCCTCGAGCACGCGGGACACTTTCTGCCGCCTGGCGATGGGTTGCATCTGGTCGGCGATACGGAAAAATTCTTCGACCGACTCACGGGAAAACTGGTCTACCGACAGCAGTTGATGCTTTCCGTTATATGAGACGCGATCCCGCAGTGGCCCGGACTGTGCGCTTTGCGCGTATTTTTGCAGCAAGGCTTCGTTTTCAACAATTTCGGTGACGAAACGAGTAACGACTTCGGGCATGCTGCGCGCCTCTTGCGAACTTTCGGGCAGCAGCCAGGTATCCAATGCGCGGCGCTTGACGCCTATGCGTGCCGCGAATACATCGCGGGTCAGGTTGAGTCGACGCATTGCGTCGCGCAGAAAGACTTGTTGTGATACAGACATGGCGCGCCCCATTGAATAAAAATATACGCTTTGCGCATATTTTATGTCAGGCAGAGCCAAGAAGCATGTTTTTTTGGAGAAAATAGTGCGGGCGCGCAAGCTGCGTCGCGTTCTTGCAACTGGCTAGTCGAAAAGCGGCGAAGGGTCGGCCAACAAGCCATTCCAGCCAAAATTATGCGACCAGCCATCTGAAACAAGGCTGCCCATGCTGACAAGCAGCCAGCAACCCACCGCGAAGATCACCATGCTGGCGCAGTAGCATGCCAGCACGCAAATAACGGGAATCCAATGATGGCGACGGCGCCCCCGCGGCCGCAAAACCAGGCTGGCTTGCACCATATATACCCATAACAAGCCAAGCCCGGCCAAGGCGAGCCCGCACAGGAAGGCGACAAGCGGCATGCGCAGCAAATAAGAAGGAACCTCGGTAGGTATGACACTGAGCGCACACAAGACGATCAGCAATACGCCCATGCCATTGAGCCAAGCCAAAAACTTGAATCCCAGCATCAGAACCTGAGGCATGCTTCCATCCACCGGAACCCTGACCGGAGGCGAAGCCTCATTTACTATTTCGTGAACTGCCTTGTATTCATTGCCCATAAGAAAACACTCCATGAGGCCGCGGCAAATACCGGCTCATGGAGTGTAGCTCCGAAAAGAGATCAGCCGGTGTCCTCGCCGCATAGAGCGAGGACACCTTGCAACTTCAGTTGCCAGCTGGTGCAGAATCGGCAGGCGCCTGGCCGCCAACCTGGCCACCCTCTTCGCCGGCCGGCGCCTCAATCGGGTTGCCGTTTTCATCGACGCCCGCGATGGCTCGTGCAGCAGCCGTGGCATTTTGTTCCGTGCCTACGGCAAATACGAGTTGGTCAGTGTCGACCGGTGTCGTGAAGCTGGGTGCGGCAAGCATGGTGCGACCCACCACTAGCGCCAGCCGTTTATTGGGGTTCTGGGTGGTGATGTCCGTAATCTTTTTCTGGCCCATGTTGTTGAGCGCCAGAGCAAGCAAGCCATTGCCGTCTTGGCTTGTACCAGCCTGGACACCAACTAGGTCGTCTCGCGTGACGACTGGCTGGGGATTGACATATAAGGTGCCGGACTGAATCTGTACGGGCGTCCAGCCCTGCTGGTTGACCGTGTCGGCAAGAAATACCGCCACCGGCGCGCCCTGGCCGCTGGCCTGCATCGAGGTTTCAGCCGGGGCCTCCGGGGTGGCTTCGGTGGTCTGCGTGCCGGGCATAGTCTGGCACGCAGCCAGAAAAACCAGGCTCGCCGGCAACAGGATTCGACCCAACGTACGTACTGCGTTCATGTGATGCCCCTTCTTGTGGTTGTTACAACATTAAAATTCTAACAGGAAGCCCAGCGAGGGCGCGCCAACAATTGTCAATTTATGGTTCAATTACAAGAATACGTTACCCCGGAGTCATAGCGCCCGGCCTTTATCGCAGAATCCTTTCTTTCTTTGCAGCGGAGACCAATTCGTGTCTGATACCAAACACACCAACGACAGTACTTCAAACAAGCCCCGTTTCTCGGCGGGCTTGGTCACCGGCGCCATCACGCTGGCTTGGCTGGTTGTCTTCGGCGCAGTCATGATGCATGGTGTGAAAGGCGTGCATCAACACGACAGCGTCGTGTCCACGCAAGCCGAGTAAGCCGCGTCAAACCCCGGGGGGGCCAGCGCCGCCCCCCTTACATTGACAGTGACGCTGTCCAGCACTTCCCCGTCTTTTCCAATCAACTCCACCCGATGCTTGCCCGGCTTGGGCATCCACAGCATCTGTTCGCCCGCTACTGTCTCGCCCTCAATTCGCCAAGCCAATAATTCTTGCATCCGCGGTGTCTGCCCGGACGCACTGAACACCACACGCTGGTTGGCAGGCGGGATATCCGGGTCCAGTGCAAAGATAGTACCGTCGGCCGGCGCCGCGATGTAAATCGCCTGCAAATCGGCCTGCTCTTGTACGGCGGGCACTTTGCGAACCTGGGTCAGCGCAGTATCGCCCACGAAATAATCGAGGCGGGCCGGTTCGATGTCATTATCAAAACTCACTTCAGCGGCACGCACTCCTTCGGGCAATTCAGGTCGCCTGCTGCTGACTTCAGCATGCAAATAAGCCATGACGTCATGCCAAATTGGACCGGCGCCCGCCACTCCTGACACGTCCCGCATACTCTGGCCGGCGCTGTTGCCGGCCCAAACGCCCACCGTGTAGCGACTTGACCAGCCGATGGTCCAGTTATCCCGCATGTCCTTGCTGGTGCCCGTCTTGACAGCAGTCCAGAATGGAGTGACCAGAGGGCTATCCAGCCCAAAAGTGCGAGCCCGCGCGTTGGAGTCGGCCAAGACTTCTGCGACGATCCAGGACGCCGACGCGTCCATGACCCGCCTTGATTCACCACTTTCGCCCGGCTGAAGCCTGACGGACGAATACACGCCCAGGTTGGCCAGGGCCCGGTAGGCATTGGTAAGCGAAAGCAAAGTGATGTCGGCGCTGCCCAGCGCCAAACTGTATCCGTAATAGTCGCCGCCATGTGTTAGCGGCAGCCCCAGTTGCACCAGACGCTCACGAAAGGCATCGGGCGTCACCATGGTCAGAACACGCACCGCGGGGACGTTCAGCGACGACGCCAGCGCAGTGCGTGCGCTAACCCAACCCGAGAAACCTTCATCATAGTTCCGGGGAATATACAGCCCATTTCCGGTGGGCAGGTTCAATGGGCGATCCTCCAGCAAAGATGCTGTAGTCAGCCTTTGCTCCTCTATTGCCTGCTGATACAAAAATGGCTTCAAGGTAGACCCCGCCTGGCGCAGCGACTTTACATGGTCCACCCACGCAGCGTCTGAAAAACGGCCTGAAGACCCCACGTAGGCCAATATCTCGCCGCTCTTGTTATCCAACACTACTACCGCGCCATCCCGTACATTGGCGGACACCAGTTCATGGAGGCGACGATTGATTATTTTCAACACCTCCTTTTGCAACGCGGCGTCGATTGAGGTGCGCAAAGCCTGGCCGGGTGCGGGATCAAACTCGGCGACAGCCCAGCGAGAAAAATGCGGAGCCAGCTCGTGCCGATCATAGCGGGGCGACGATCCATTTCGCAGCTTCGCCGTCACGAAAAGCCTCATGTCGTCGCAGTCGGCCTTATATTGGGTTTGATTCAGCAAGGCGCAGACGCGGCTGGAGAGCAAGCCCACAGGAACATTGGGCCCCCGCAGCATGACGGCCGCCAGTGCCGACTCACGTGCATTCAGGCCGCTGGCGTGCTTCTGGAACAACACACGCGACAAAGCATCCACGCCGACCAGTTCCCCCCTGAAGGGCGCCAGATTCAGATAGGCCTCCAGAATCTCGTGCTTGCTCCAACGTCGTTCAAGCGCCTGGGCGTACATCGCCTGGTGTAGCTTTTGAAGCAGCCCTCGGCCATGCTCCGGTCGTCGGTATTCCGTCTGGATGAGACCGGCCAATTGCATGGTCAGGGTCGAGGCGCCGCGTCTGGCCGAACCGGAAACCAAGCTCCATCCGGCAGCGGCAATCGCGCGAATATCGACGCCGCTGTGCACGAAGAAACGACGATCCTCCGATTCAATAACGGCCTGGATCAGCGCGGGCGAAACCTCGTCCAGCGAAAGCCAGTCTCCGCGCCGACCATTGAAGTCGGTGCGCACCCGTTGCAGCAAATGTCCGTTCCGGTCGGTGACCAGAACATCCGAAGCGCCATAGCCATCCCGCAGCTTTGCGAATTCAGGCAAGAAGGACGAAGCGGCGAACGCGACCGAGGCCATCGTTGCCAACGCGAGCGAGGCCGCCCAAACCAGAACGGACTTCATCCATTTCATTCCGCCCCCTTGCCTACCGTTGGCGCTGACTAGCCGTTCTACTCATCGTCGATCTCCAGGGCGCCGTGATGCGGCAGCACCCCGTGCACGTCGGGCTGATAAAGCGCCTCGACGCGAGTGGGCGGCATGTTGAATCGGCCTGCCGTATTGAGACGCACGGTGTAGTCGACCACGGTCACGCCTTGCGGCAGGTATTCGTAATAAGCCCTGTAGCCGCCGAAGCTGCGTTCGACATAACTGGGAGTCAACCCTTGGGTGCGGCCTTCGCCTCGAGTCTCAATGCTGGAATCCCGCCCCAAACCACTGCCCAAAATGGTGGCGCCGGCCGGAATCGGGTCGTTGACCACCACCCACGTACCGGCACTTCGAGCCTTGATTTCGAGCCTGACGCGATAGACGTCGCCCACCGACCAGCGATTCGGATGACGTCGCGAAACAGGCGTCACACTACGCTGTATCTCGTATCCCGCCACGATCGGCTTGTCCACCGGCACCGCAGCCAAAGAACGCGTCCAGACCCAGACCTTGCCATACCCTTCCTGGGTCACATCAAGCACGCGCGTGTCGTCGCTTGCAAGCCAAGGTTCCAACACCCGGTGGATTTGGACATCCGCCGGCTCGTTCAACGAAATGTCCGCGGCTTCTGTTTTCTTCGCGGGCGAGACGCCGGTCTCTGAAATTGGCTCCTCCCATGCAAATGTGTGCAAGGCTTCACCGTCTACGCCCACATGCACCCGACCGCTTACCGGGACGGCTTCGTGCGTCTGCGCGAACTTTTCGATCGCCAACGCGCCAAGCAGGTTCTCGGTGGTGGTGCGCCATGCGCCATTGCGCTGTGCGGCCATCAAGCCTTGAGCCAGGCGCGGCGCGGCTTCCTGCCACTCGGGAAGGTCAGCCACAAGAGATAAAAGCCTGGCTGCCTCGGTTGTCGAACTTCGCATCAGCCACCACTGATCGTCGCTTTGCGCAAAAACCATTTCAGTGCCTCGGCTCAACATGCGGGCGCGCAGTATTTGCTGCGCCTGCGCCATGCGTTCGGCCCGGCGCGGCATCTCCGGCACCCGGGACAATATTGAAAGCCAGTCGATGACGGAGGACGTCGGCCAACGGTCGGGCACGATCTGTATGCTGTCGAGCATGGCCGGGCGCATGACGCCTTCTCGAGCAAGTGCCTCAAGGACCAGCAATTTGCGCAGATGCAGATCATTCGACGGGGCCCAGCGGTACCGCGCAAGGCGACCCTCAACGAACTTGATGAGGCCCTGGCGCATTGCATCGCGCGCGTCGGAGGGCAAGGCGTAGTCGAGCCCCAATGAACGCGCCTCGTCGCTGGCTGACAATAGATAGGCGGTCAGCACTTCGCTGCCGTGCCCACCACCAGGAAAATATCCCGCCAGACCATCTTCGTCGAGGTAGTCGGGCAAGGTGTGCATGAGTTCACGCCATTGCTCCGCGCTGCGCATGCCGATGGCGCGAGAGCCCAGTTGCTCAAGGCAGGTATACCGATAATCCTTGAACCACTGCACGACTCCGGGCAAACCGCCACCCAGGGAAGATTGCAGATAAACTTCCAATCCGCCGCGCGGCGCTGCGTCGCCCAGACGCAGCGCACCTTGCGGAGCCCTGAAAGAAAGATGCAGGGGCGAAGATTCGTCCACCGGCTGCAAGCCCGCCTGATGAACGGTTACCGGCACATTGGGCGCTAACGCCTGAGTAAAAGCCAAGCGATCCGCAGCCTCTTCCGCGTCGACTTCCGAAGCTTCAAGTATCCAGCTCAATTCAGCAAGCGGATCAACCTCTTCAGCTTGCGGCGCGGTCACATCCCACTGCACGATCTGCGCCTTGCCGGACGCCAGCTCTATCATCTGGATCGGCAAGGCTTCGTCCGGCAGGCCTCCTCCACGATAGGAGGCTCGGACTTCAAGTCGCATGTCGCGCCCTGTGGTGTTGCGCACCGTGACGAGGGCACGATAAGAGTCGCCCTCGCGCACCAGGGCCGGCAAGCCCGATATCACCTGAACGTCCTGGGTCGTTGAGATAGTGGCGGCGCCCTCGCCAAAACGCGCGGCACCTTCGTCAGCCAAGGCCACCAGGCGAAATGAGCTGATGGAATCGTTCAAGGGAACCACGACTGTCGCTTTGCCTTCGGCGTCGAGCTGCACATTCGGCTGCCACAACAACAAGGTATCCAGAAGTTCACGTGTGGGGCTCTTGCCGCCGCCGCCTCCAGCCGGCAAGGCCTTGCGGCCATAGTGGCGCCTTCCCACCACTTGGCTCTGACCTGTAGCGGTCTGTACGCCATAGCTTCGACGCTGGCGCATGGCCTCAAGCAAATTCCAGCTATCGTTGGCAGCCAGCTCGAGCAAAGCCTCATCCACGGCGGCAAACGCCACTTGTGCATGAGCCGCCGGCACACCCTCGGGCGTCGTCACCTGTACCTCAACTCGTGCCTCGTCCCTGACCTGATATTGCGACTGGTCAGGAGTAACCCTCACGTTCAGCCTGGCATTCTTGTCATCAACGCGAACCTCGGCCAAACCGAAACGGAAAGCAGGCTTGGACAAGTCTACAAGTGCCGTCGGCGCTTGGTATGCACCTTGTCCTCGGAAAGCCTCAAGCCAGGACGCCGGTCGCTTCCAGCCCCAGTCGAAAAAAGAATACCAGGGCACTTCGTGCAGGCGCCCCCTTAGCACCAGCACCGATACATAGACATTGGGACCCCATTCCGCCCGCACCGGAATGCGTATGCGCGGATCTTTGCCTTCAAGAGCGATTACTTCGGAATGCAGCACGCCTTCGCGCTCGACCGCCACCAGGGCGGTGGCTTGCCGGAACGGCATCCGAACCTGAAATTCGGCGGTCTCGCCGGGTTCGTAGGCTTTCTTGCCTGGAATGATGTCGATGCGATCATCGTTGCCCGCATTGAACCAAAGCTCGTCCCCGCCCACGACCCAGATGCGCGACGCCGCCTCGCTGCGCCGGCCTTCAGCATCTACCGCACTGGCGATCAACTCGATGGACCCCGAATGCTGCAATTCTGCATCGCACGGCAGCAAGCCCTGGCTGTCGGTCTTGCCTTCGCAGACTGTGCCCAGATCGCGCGTGCGGGTTTCATGCTGATAGCTGTAAAAGCCACCCACCATGCGCTGGCGCACCGTATAGGTGGTATATGCCACGGCGCGAATACTCACTGCAACGCCCGGTTGCGGCTTGCCATCAGGCGACAGCACCACGGCTTCCGCCGCCAAGGGGCGGCCCTGCTGGATCCAACTGTCGCTGCGTATGCCGGCCACGACACTTGATGGCCAGACAGCCACTGCCTGACTAAGCGTTTGCACCTGCCCGTTCGGGTCGGAAAACCCCGCCTCGAAACGCAATTCGCTGGGACGGGACACGCTGGGTATGGCATCGACACGCAGCCGTGCCCCGCCCTGCTCGTCCAAAGCTACCGCTCGCTTATCCAGAAAAAGTCGCTGATCGGGTTCTTCGGAATCCCCGCCGGAAATTCCCTCTGCGGTGGGCGGGTCAAAAGAATAACTGTCATAGTCGCGATATCTTGGGTAGCTGTCCCGAATTACCGCCGAAAGAGCAATGGGCAAGCCTGCGGCCGGCCCGCCGGATACATATGAAACCTGAATATCGGCGTTGAGCTCGGAAGGTGAGACCACGGGACCGCGGGCGTCATCCTGGGTGATTTTCAAGCTGCCCGCCAGCACCGGCAATTTGAATTCCTCGACCCGGAAATCACCATCAGGGGCGGCGTAAGCGCCATCTTTTTGCAGGGTGACTGTATATTCGCCAAGCTTGGCCGAGCGGCTCAATTCAAATTCACTATAGGCGCTCAGGCCGCCGGATGGGGTCTGCTCCCAGATCAGATCTTGCTCGTAGCTTTGCCCCGAGGCCTGGTGAATGATGAACAAGCTGTCCGGAAGCTCATCGGACGAAGGCAGGGCCAAGCCGTCTCGCGTCTGGATGCGAGCGAAATGCTTCATAAAAACCGTTTCTCCGGCGCGAAACAAACTGCGGTCGAACACAGTGTGCGTTGCAACCGTGGGTTCGGGCGACATGTCGGTAGGCACGTTGAAGCGCCAAGACTCCATGCCTCGGTTCCAATCGGACAACACAAAGGCAAAATCATCTTTGCCGTGCGCAAGCGCATGATCCTTGGAAATACGGGCGGAAACATACAAGCCGCTCAAGCCTGTTTCGCTGCAATAAGCCGGAGCATCCAACGCGCCACTGTGATGCCAGAGGCCGCTACTGTCAGTACGGCCCTCAGCCAGCAGTTCGCCCGAACAATCCAGCACCCGTATATCTGCATCGGCAACAACGCTCCCTCCATTCAGGGTCGTGACCCACACCAAGACGTCGTCCCGGCCTTGCTTCAGATGCACGCCCAAGTTGGTGACAAGCACCCCGCTGCGTACGAACATGGGACGTTCGACGCCCAGCAGCGCGGCACCCAGCCGCGGCGATTCGACCTCGAGCACGTGGAAACCCGGTTCGGCCACCGGCACTCCGATGACCTCCAAAGGCCGCTTGTCGCCTTCCATCGCAGCGGGCAATGTCAAGGCACGCACTTCTTTGCGATCGCGCAGCATCGAATAGCTCCGCACGTCGATCGCGTCTTCACCGCCCTGCCCTGGTTCGCGCCCGTCCAGCATGCGTTCGATCTGCTGCCGGGTCCAGCGGCCTCCATCCAGCCTTTGCAAACTGGCATACCAGCGCAGTATCTCTTGGTCATCGCGCGCCACGTAATCGCGCACCGTTCCCAGGGGCCTGGACAAATCACGCGCCAGCAGCTCGGGTTCGACATTCCGGACAGTCAACGGCACGGTTGGAGGATGAGCGCGCTCATCGCTTCCCGGCGGAGCATTGGCGAAACGCTCCACCGTTCCAAACGTGCCCGACGCAAACTTGACCAAAGCCGGATAAGCCGCGGTACGGATCGTCAGGGGAAACTGGGCCGCATTGCCAAGAGGCCGGCCCGCATCATCGCGCAGATCGTCGGGCAATACCACCGACAATTCAGCTTCGGGGTCGAAGGGCCCCGAAAACACCACCTGCTGCACCAGGGACTGCAACTGCTCCTCGTCCGAAGTGTCAGGAGGAATTTCACCGCCCTGAGTTCGCAAGCGCACCCGGGCCGCCAGTTCAGCCGCCACAGGCGCATTGAAGCTGACGACAATGGGAAGCACCGGCGTGCATGGCGCATTGGCATTCTCGCGCTGGCATGAGGTCGAGACCTTGAACGGTGGGCGCACTTTGAAATTAAAAGCCTGCGGTTCGGCGGCGGCCACTCCGCTGGGCGTCGCCACCCCTTTGCCGACGACCAACCTGAGGCGCGCCTCTGCGGGCAACAGCCGCTTGCATTGCAACAACTGAACAGCCGGGTCGTCGACGTAATCGCCCATATAGGCGGCGTCGAGTATGGCGTTGCGCTGCGTTGGGTCATCGATCAGTCGAACCGGTACAGCTTCGCCCAAGCCCTGTACCGCACAATGAGTATTGTCGCGCAGCGAGCCCGGGTCGACTGCGCCATTGAAACGCAAGATGAAGACCTGGTCTTCGTTCGCGCTGTCGCCATACGGCCGCCTGCCGATGACATGCGGGCCGCCGGTGCCGAAAGCAAACGAGGTCTTGCCTGTAATGCCTTGGCCGTTCAACGTGCGAAAAGCGGGGTCCACCGTTGCGGTGCATGTAACTCCGGGGCCGGGGGCCGTTCTGAAAACGAATGTCCAGTTTCGGGCGTCTGTCCAGCGCCCATCGCCTTGCACCGAATCATCATCGCAGGAGATTCGCATGGGCGCCGGGGCCGCCGCGTCTCCAAAGGCTATGGCCGGCTCGTTGAACACAGCCTTGACGCTTTCTATTGTGGCAACCGTGCCTTGGGGAGAGAATTGCGCGATATGCGCCGCGTGCACCGAGGCCGCCGTCATCAACAGCGCCACCGCCAACAAGCCGCCTCTTCTCATGGTCTCCCCTTGCTCGAGTGCTTTGGACAGAATGCAGTGTACTCAAAGCTTCAACAGGAATGAAGAGGCATATCGAACAAGCGTTGGCACGGTTCTTGCTGGCGTTTGCAACTTAATGGCTAATGAAGCCACCCAAAAATAAAGGAGTGCCCATGAACATCTTTGAAGCCCTTCGCCAAAGCCACGAGCTTCAGCGCGACCTGGCGGAGCAAATCCTCAACACCAGCGGTGACACGCCAGAACGCTCCAACCTGTTCGAGAACTACAAATCGGTGCTGACCGCTCACGCTACTGCCGAAGAACGCCATTTCTACATCCCCATCATGGACGACGACTCGGGGGTCGAGGCTTCACGCCACGCTATTGCCGAGCATCATGAAATCGACGAACTGATTGAGCAAATTGAAGAAATCGAACCTTCAAGCCCGGCTTGGCTGGCCGTGGCAAAAAAGCTGGCCGACAAGGTGGAGCACCATCTGGAAGAAGAAGAGCAGAGGTTTTTTCAGATGGCGGGAAAAATCCTGAGCGAGAAACAGAAAACGGCCCTGGTCGAGCCGTATCTTGAGGAATACCACAAACTGCTTGAGGCCTAAGCCCCCTGTTGCTAAGGCCGCTCGATATCGTCGTACTCTAAATCGCTGAACATTTCCCGTAGCGTGCGAGGCCTGTCCTCGTGCTCGGGCAGAGTATGCAGGCGCAACTGACCAAGCGCGGATTCATCGTCCTCGCGTAGCGGCTTTGGCAACAGCCAGAATACGCTCATGCGCCGCTGATGCAGCTGCTGAGCATGAAAAAGCAAACGTCTCAATCTGATATCTCCTGATAATGCGCGCCGATGCATTGCGGCGTCTGATTCAGCAGTGGGGCAACTCGCCGGGAAAATATTTCACCAAGGCGCGGTCGACTGCAACCATGCCCATACCGTAGCACAAGACGGTGACAAGGGCGGCCTCAAGCACCATGCCCGACTGCCGCCGGCTGCTGCACCTTGACGGGCTTTTTATGTCATAATTGCCCGCTTATATCTTTGCAACGCGCGTTACTGCGGCGGCTTCCTCAACGGTTACCGCGGCAAGGCTTGTAATGTACCTGACAGATGCGTGAAACATGCGATGTCATAGCACGAAAGTTTAAATAAGGGCCTATAGCTCAGTTGGTTAGAGCAGCGGACTCATAATCCACTGCTCAAGCTGGAATGAGACGCCCACGGGAAGCAACAGAAACACCTTGCAGAAATGCAAGATTTTAGAAAAAGGGCCTATAGCTCAGTTGGTTAGAGCACCCGACTCATAATCGGATGGTCGCTGGTTCAAGTCCAGCTGGGCCCACCATTTTCCCCTTTGTTAGCGTTTCGGTACAGTTTCGGTACAGTGGCAATGCAAGAGCCCTGTTCAGGAGTGACCGATGGCTACAATTACGAAGACCCCCTCACGCACCTGGAAGGCCGTTATCCGCAAGTCTGGATGGCCGACCACCATAAAAACCTTTCGCACCAAACGCGACGCCGAAGACTGGGCACGCCGCACAGAAGACGAAATGGTGCGCGGCGTTTATATCCAACGGGCAAGCTCCGAACGCCTGACCGTCGAAGCAGCGCTGAAACGCTACCTTGCGGAAATCTCACCAACCAAGCGTCCCACCTCTGCCGCAAGTGAGGCCCGCCACGCCAAACCACTGATCCAGCATCTGGGAAAATACTCTCTCGCCGCGCTCAGCTCGGAAATCATCGCCCAGTACCGTGATGACCGCCTCGCCGGGCTGGATCGCAAAGACGCCAGAGGCCAACCAGACCCCAGGCCAAGATCCCCAAACACCGTTCGGCTCGATCTTGCCCTGCTGGGCCACATGTTCAACATCGCCATCAAGGAATGGGGCATAGGACTGACCCACAATCCTGTCCAGAGCATTCGGCGACCTGCCCCCGGCCCAGGTCGTGACCGGCGACTGACCCCGGAAGAGCATCAACGTCTTCTGGCAACAACGACTGGCTGGCAGTGCAACAGTTTACGGTAGTTGCCGGACAGGTGAAGCGACGACCAGACGTTGTGTTATTCGTCAACGGCCTGCCGCTGGCCGTTATTGAGCTCAAGGCCCCTGGCGGCGAGAACGCCACCCTGACAGGCGCTTTCAATCAACTTCAAACCTACAAGCAACAAATCCCGGCACTGTTTCGCAGCAACGCACTGCTGGTGACCTCTGATGGTCTGTCGGCGCGGGTCGGCTCGTTGTCGGCGGACCAAGAGCGCTTCATGCCTTGGCGCACTACGGACGGTCAGCATATTGAGCCAAAGGGTTCGCCTGAGATGGCCACGCTGATCGAGGGCGTGTTCGAGCGGGGGCGTTTTCTCGACTTGCTGCGTCACTTCACGGTATTCGGGGAAAGCCCGTCTGGACTGATCAAGATCATCGCCGGTTATCACCAGTTTCACGCCGTCAAGAAGGCTGTGATTTCCACGCTAAGGGCCAGTCAGTTCGCGGTTGCTGAAGACCCCGCAGTCTATGGCTTGCCTAGTGTGAAGGACCAACCGCCCGGCGACCGAAAAGCCGGAGTTATTTGGCATACTCAAGGCTCCGGCAAGAGTTTGTTAATGGCCTTCTATGCGGGGCTGCTGGTGTTCGAGCACCGCATGGCCAATCCCACTTTGGTGGTGCTCACTGATCGCAATGATCTCGATGATCAGCTTTTTGCCACCTTCGCTATGTGCAAGGACCTTATTCGGCAGACACCTGTTCAGGCGGAGGACAGGGAGCACCTGCGTACCTTGCTGTCTCGCGCCTCCGGTGGGGTTATCTTCACCACGTTGCAGAAGTTTTCGCCAGCCGCCGATGAAACGGATTTCCCGGTGCTGACTGATCGCGCCAATGTGGTGGTGATCGCAGATGAAGCACACCGAAGCCAGTACGGCTTCAAAGCCAAAGTCGCCAGCCAGACCGGTGAGATTGCTTATGGCTTCGCCAAATACTTGCGCGATGGCCTGCCCAACGCCTCATTCATCGGCTTTACGGGCACCCCCATCGAAGCGACTGACGTCAACACACCTGCGGTGTTTGGTCATTACATCGACATCTATGACATCAGCCGTGCCGTAGAAGATGGGGCGACCGTACCCATTTATTACGAATCTCGCCTGGCGCGCATTGAGCTTGATGACGATGAAAAGCCACGTATTGATGCGGAAATTGAAGCACTACTGGAAGACCAGGACGAGTCCAGCGCCGAACGTACCAAACAGAAATGGAGCACGGTCGAAGCTCTGGTAGGCAGCGATAAGCGCCTGGCATTGATCGCAAAGGATCTGGTGCAGCATTTTGAGGACAGGGTCGCGGCGCTGGATGGTAAAGCGATGGTGGTATGCATGAGCCGGCGCATCTGCGTGGCGCTTTACGACGAAATCATCAAACTGCGGCCCGAGTGGCACAGCGAGAACGATAATTCCGGCGCGGTAAAGATCGTCATGACCGGCGCTGCCAGTGACCCTGTTGAGTGGCAGCAACATATTGGCAACAAGGCACGACGTGATTTATTGGCCAGGCGAGCTCGTGACCCTAACGACCCGCTCAAGCTGGTTATCGTGCGCGATATGTGGCTGACCGGCTTTGATGCGCCCTGTATGCATACTATGTACATTGACAAGCCGATGCGCGGCCACGGCTTGATGCAGGCGATTGCTCGTGTTAACCGCGTATTCCGTGACAAGCCGGCGGGCCTGATCGTGGATTACATAGGTATTGCCCAAAATCTGAAAGCGGCACTGGCGCAGTATTCTAAACCAGACCAGGACAAGACCGGCATCGACGAAGCCGAAGCCGTGGCGGTGATGCTGGAAAAGTACGAAATCGTGCGCGACATGTTCCACGGCTTCGACTACCGCAGCGCTCTGGATGGCACACCCGGCGAGCGACTGACGATGATGGCCGGCGCCATTGAATGGATACTCGACAAGCAGCAACAGTGGGCGGCTGCCGAAAAAACACCAGAAGCCAAGAAGCAGGCCCAGCGACGCTTTGCCGACGGGGTATTGGCTTTGTCCAAAGCTTTTGCGCTGGCGTCGAGTTCTGATGAAGCACGTACAATCCGCGAGGAGGTGGGATTCTTTCAGGCCATCCGGGCCGCTTTGTCGAAGACCGCAAGCGGTAGCGGTGGAACGCGTCAGGACCGCGAGTTGGCTATCCAGCAAATAGTAAGTCGAGCGGTGGTGTCAACGGAAATCGTCGACATTCTAGCGGCGGCTGGCATCCAAACCCCTGACATCTCCATCCTCTCTGACGAGTTCCTGCTCGAAGTGCAGCAGATGGAGAAGAAGAACCTCGGCCTGGAAGCACTACGCAAGCTGCTGAACGATGACATCCGCTCACGCACCCGTACTAACGTCGTGGAAAGTCGTGCCTTTACTGAAAGACTAGAGGACGCTATTGCGCGGTACCACGCCAATGCCATCACCACAGCCGAGGTGCTGCAAGAGCTAATACAGCTGGCCAAGGACCTGCGAGCAGCCCGAGAACGCGGTGAAGCCAACGGGATGACTCAGGAGGAAATCGCTTTCTACGATGCGCTTGCCGAAAACAAGTCCGCCATGGAAGTTATGGGTGATGAGCAGTTGCGCGTGATAGCCCATGAACTACTCATGAGTCTGCGGGATAATGTCACTGTGGACTGGGCGCATCGCCAGTCAGCTCGTGCTAGGTTACGGGTTCTGGTGAAGCGAATTCTGCGCAAGTATGGCTATCCGCCGGACTTGCAGGATGCAGCAGTGCAGACGGTGCTCCAGCAGGCCGAGGCTCTGACGGAGCTGTGGCAGTTAGCTTGATGTTTCGCACAGGGCCGAGCTGGCCGCCAACTGACAAGAATTCCTTGTCAGTTGGGCTTGCCGGTGTAGAGAACTAGCAGTCAAGCTCAGCCGTTAAATCACCGCCTCAAGACCTTTGCGCTCTATCAGGTTCAACAGTTTGAGTGACGGCCCGCTCGGCTTCTTGTCACCGACTTCCCACTTTTGAACCGTTGACACACTGGTATTCAGCACGGCGGCAAAAACCGCCTGACTGACGTTCGACCGTTCACGCAGCGCCTTGATTTGCTGCGGTTGTATTTCGTGCACATCGAGATTGCACAGCGCCTCGAACTCACCCATGCGACGTTTGCTGATCAGACCGGCGCTTTGGAGCCCACGCGCCGTCTCGTGCATCTCGTCCAGAATGCGGCTGTTACGTTTTGTCGTCGCCATCACATATCTCCAAAATTTCACCGGCAGCCAGCGCAATGGCCAGTTGCCGATCATTAAAACCAAGCAGCTCCTTTGCCACCTCCTGGAGTACCCTCAGCTCGTCCTTGTCGATGTTGGACCGCTCGCTCTTGCTGAAGCCATAGAGGAAGAACCAGCGCCCCGCCATTTTCGTAGCGACGATGGTTCTTGCTCCGCCACGCTTGCCCTGGCCAGGCAATGCGACTCGCTTCTTCACAACATCGCCACCCAAATCAGCATCAATGAGCCCTTGACTCATCTCTTCGACCGCGGCACATAGGGCTGCGTCGGTTAGTCCCGCTTTCTTCATCGAGCGGGTGAAGGTGCGTGTTTTAAAGACTCGTCTCATCGCTGGACCATACCACTAAGTGCAATAGTTTTCTAGTAGATTCAGATTCCTGCCGACACTGAGAGCCCAGACAAACTCGCTCAAAAGTGAACTGCTGCTGACATCCACGGAACCTGCTCCCCAAGCCAGCCTCCAAGGAGTTCTTGGCGACTCAAGCAGTCACCAGCTAAGCGCGCCTAACTGTACTGGATAGCTGCTCCGATCGGTACAGCAGCGGTACACACATCAGTTTTGGCCATTTCCTTGTAGCGATTGATGATGGTGTGACCCGTCACCCGTGAAATGCCGAACTCACGACACAGCGACGCGATCGACTCACCGTCCAGATAGCGCGAGACAAAACGCAACTTCTCGTCCATTTTGCGACTCTCCTTCCATGGCATAGCAAGGTCCTCCTTTCTATGCCAAAACTGTAAAGGATGTGTCCGGTATAAAGTGTTAACGATGTCTCGGGATGCACAAATATCAGTGAATTAGGGCCGCCTCAGCTAGCGGCCCTTTTTGTTGGTTTTCGCCGTGTACGTATTTTCCGCTTATGGACATGACAATGGACACTATGAAACTTTCGTAGTTGAGACGTATCAGGCAGGCGGAGCCGCAGGTCCTCAATGGCCAGCAGCATCACCACTGGCTCGATGCCCGCGCCACCACTTCGCTGCTCCAGTCGACGAACGCTCGTACTACCGGGGAAAGGTGCCGGCTGTGTGGGTAAAGAACGGAAATTGGCTCCGGTTCGGCATGCGCCCCCTCAAGCACGCGGATTAGCCTGCCTGCAGCCAAGTGCTCACGCACCATGTAGCTGGCCACGCGGATCAGGCCCAAGCCGGCGATACCGGCTTCCACGTAGGCGTCGGTGTCGTCGACACGTACGTTTTCCTGCATGGCAATGGCAGTGGTCTGCGCGCCGTCCTGGAAATTCCAACGTGCCAGGCGGCCAGCGTGGCCGCCGAGGTAGCCCACCGCGACGTGCTGTTGCAAGGTCAGCAGGCTGTCAGGCGTTCCGTGCTGCGTAAGGTAATCCGGGGCACCGCAGACGATCCAGTGAAAGCGGCCGATGCGCCGGGCCACCAGCCGTGAGTTGCGTAGGGTGCCGGTTCGGATGACACAGTCCAGTCCCTGTCGCACGACATCCGCCGTGCTGTCAGACAGATGCAGTTCCAGTTCGACTCGTGGGTGGCGACGTGTGAACGCCGGCAAGGCTGCGATGAGGCAGTGCCTCGCCAGCGACGAGGTGGTGCCGATCTTGATTGTGCCGTGCAGCGCTTCGGCTTGCTGAGCGGCTTGATCCTCGGCCTCCTGCAGTTCACGCAGGATCGCCTTGCAACTGTCGTAGAAGCGCAGACCCGCATCGGTGGCGCTGACAGCGCGCGTCGTGCGATTGAGTAGCCGCGTCCCCAAATGCGATTCCAGCTCCTTGATGTTACGTGTGACGGTTGACGGAAGTACGTTCAGCGTATCGGCGGCCTGCCTGAAACTGCCGGCCTCAATCACGCGCACGAAAGTTTCCATGGCTCGCAGTCTATCCATGGTGAACATCTCCTTGTGAGGGTGAACGAGCTAAGGCGCCAGGGTTTGGGACCTCATCGCATCAGGACTGAAACGCACTTATTATTGCATATATTCAAATAGTGAAAGTTGCTTTGTCCGCTTTTTCGTCTGCTGCCATGGATCTAAACTTCCATGCATGAAAAGAATCAGCAAAAGTTTTGCATGATTCTCTTCATAAAGCCGCTCATTGGCCATTCTGGATGGTCGGTGTGAAATCATCATTTTGTTTGAATTTAGGAAGTTATGTCTATGTCAGGAAACGAATCCAATCGCCGTGACCTGCTGGTCCTTGGTGCCGGTCAACTGGGCATGGCGGTGCTGCGTGCGCTCGCTCCGTGCGCGGCCGAGCGCTGCCAATCGGTCACGGTTGTTGTCTCACCACAGACTGTCTCCAGCTCCCGCCCCGGCGATATCGAAACTCTCGGTATCCTGCAGGCGTTGGGCGTGGAGGTCATCGGCTTCGATCTGGCGGGCGACGCCGACGCCCTAAAAGCCTTGTTTGAGCGCTATCGCACGGTCGTCAACTGCACCGGCTTCGTGGCTGGCCCCGGCACGCAGTTGAAGATCACCCGCGCCGCGCTAGACGCCAAAGTCGAGCGCTATTTCCCGTGGCAGTTCGGCGTCGACTACGATGTGATCGGACGGGGCAGCGGCCAACCGGTGTTCGACGAACAATATGAAGTACGCCAACTGCTGCGCGCGCAGCAGCAAACCGAGTGGGTGATCATCTCCACCGGCATGTTCACCAGCTTCCTTTTCGAACCGGAGTTCGATGTGGTGAATCTGGCAGCTAGGACTGTCCATGGCCTGGGCTCTTGGAATACCAGGGTCACGGTCACGACACCGGAAGACATTGGCAGGCTCACCACCGAGATACTGCTGACCGAGCCGCGCATCGCCAACGAGGTGGTGTATGTGGCCGGTGATACGATTTCCTACGGCGAATTGGCTGAAGTCGTCGAGCGCGTCACCGGACAAGCGTTCGAGAAGACTCTGTGGTCGCTGGACAAGTTGCGCGCCGATCTGGCGCAGACGCCTGATGATGTCATGACGCGCTACCGTGCCGCCTTCGCACTGGGTGATGGGATGTGGTGGGACAAGGCCACCACCTTCAATGCAAAACACCGCATTGAAACGGTCGATGTCGCGCGCTATCTGCGGCACCTGTTGGAAGTCTGATCCGGTTGCTTGCGTGAGGCTGTGCGCGTCCCCCACCAGGGAACAAGCCCAGCGTGGTGCTTTCTAACGTCAGGCGTGGATCCGAAAAATCGACTAGCCGGCTGATCTCTTTGCAGCAAAACCACACACCCGAAATCGAGCTGATGTTGGTCGCTAACTAAACGGATGATTCCTCGGGCGCGGGGTCATCCAGGTGTCGGCCTGCTGCCGCAGTGGCGAGTGGACCTCCACGTCGCCCTTACGCACCTGGATGGCGAGGGTGCGGGCGATGATACTGTGTACTTTTGCGAGTGTCACCCTTCCAGCGGCGGCCACTGCCGCGCCGTATGCACGACATTCAAGATTCGCACCTGCGTTTCCACAATGTCATACACGACCATGTAGCTGCTGTGAACGACCAGTTCAAAAGTGCCCGCAGCTCTCCCGGACCGTCCCATTCTGGGATGGTTCTGGAGAGCTGCTGTTCTTTCTGAAATCAAGTCGTCAAGTGACAGAGCAGCCAGGGGGTTGTCTTGCTCAATGTAGTCGTAAATGTCTTCACGATCCCTGACGGCTTCTGGCGTCCACAGCAGCTCCATCATTCAGGTGCAGCCATACGGGCACGGGTCGCTGCGCGGCGAGCGGCAAAGCGGGCTTCAACATCAGACGCGGGAATCAGGTTGCCCGCCTCCGCAGACGCCCGCGACTGCTCGACCTTCTTCGCCAGCCAGGCATCGTATTGCTGTGCTTCTTCTTGTTGGGCCACGTAACTGCGCATGAAGTCGCGAAGAAGCTGGGCTCCAGTACGGTCATGGGCTTTGGCGGCATTGGCAAACTCAGCCTTCAGCCCGTCATCGACTCGAAAAGTAAAAGTGGCATCACTCATGGCACCATCCTCATGTGTTACACGCAATGTGCAGTGTAGCACGACACCCTGAAGGTCTCTATAAAATTGATGCCTCTATCAGAAGGTGATCTGACAGGAATTTGCCATGGCTGACGGTACAGTAGCGGTACATACATCAGGTTTGGCTAGCTGCGCATAAGTACGCTAAACTACTGACGCATAAGTACTTTCTACTTATTTTGATTACGGTTGTATACGCTTGATTTTCCTAGGTTTAGCGTTTCAGCCGCAAACTCATAATCCGTTGGTCGCTGGTTCAAGTCCAGCTGGGCCCACCAGTATTCATGCGGGTTTTCACACTTATCACCCAGAAGCAGCGAAACCCAGTGGGGGAAATATTGACGTACCCCAAAAATTAGCCTGCCACAGTGCGGGCTTTTTTTGCGCTTAAATTGCTGCATAAACATACAAATGGACATTGGACGAGCACCCGTCAATGCCGGCGACACCGACCGAACCAGCGCAGCTAGGCCATCTGCCCCATTCAGACTATCCAGGGTCGCGTGTACGCTTCGAAAAAGTCCGCTGGAGAGGGGTATGGGGAATCAGAAGCCCACTATATGTGCAGCCTGCGCGGAAATTGCCGCACTGTCTGGGCATGCCGAGCCGCATAAACACATGCGCGTCGAGGGCGAGCTGATTTTCCAAAGTGATGGCAGCTGCTATACGAGCTACCGCTGCTTAGAGTGCGATACGCTCTTCGTAAATCGGACCGACAAATGGGGCACGAAAGGTGGTTTCCAATTGCAGCCTGCCAGACGGTAGCACCCACGCTATTTGCTTACCCTTGCCCACGTCTTGGCCTCCATCTCGATCCTGCACAGCGGTCTGAGCGGCATCGCGTCAATCTCGGCGGCCGGTTCCCGTGATATAAGGGACCCAATTTTGGCCAGAAGTACTTGCAAGAAGATCATGCCTCCAACCCCACATACATATTGGCCAGTTTCCATCTGGCCTCCCGGTCCGCATAGCCGTTCAGCCCGCCATTGATGCGGCGGGTCAACCGCTCGAAGTCGCCGGCGTCGGCAAGCTCGTTGCAGCCATTGTTGACCCACCACCAGGCCGCGGATCTCGCGGCGTATTGGGGCTGCTCGAGCAATTCGGGACGCGCTATACAGCCAATGGCCAGGCTGTCCGCCACCGCCTGGTAATTGGCCCGACCGGTGACCTGGATTAGCCCTCGGCCACGAAAGCGAGAGCCATCACCCGCCTGGATGTTACCCAGGTCGGCCCTACCCTCATAACGCTGCTGCGCCGCTGTTGGCCCCATATTTCGCGGGTATAAGCGAAGCTGCCCGACTCGTGGCCGATCTGAGCCAGGAAAGCCGCCACGCGCACCGGCCCGACAATGCCGAACTCCAGGCAGGCGGCGCGCACGTGCGGATACCAATCTTGAGCCTTGCTGGCGCTCAGGCCGGTGGCTTTGCGAAACTGCTCGGAGGATAGCCAACCGCTTGTCGATACCGGCAAAATTGTCGGCGGCTCAGCGGCCGAAGACTCTGCCGGCGCAGTCAGCCAGGCTAGAAAGGCTTTGATGAGATCATTCATTACACCCCCCTCACAGTCAAGGCCACGTTCCCTCGTGCACGGATCACTTGGGATGCCACGCAGGGTTACCACGATATGCTTGACGGCGCGCATAAGCAGCTTTCACACTGGATGGAAAAGGGCTATGCCTTCGTAGCAATAAAACCGCAAACTATTTTGTCCGCATATCTTGCATGACTGTCCGGACCGCATCACAATAAACCCCGTAGACTGTCGAGTTGTCAACCATTTTTTTGAGCCTCGTCCGGTGCGGGGCTTTCTGCATTATCACGGACAGGATTAATCCGTACGCCGGGTTCCTCGCTGTCTGAAGCGCCTCTTAATAGTCTGCTATAAGAAAGAAGAGGCGATAGCAACTTTTTTAGGTGTAGCCAAGATGACTGTTCAAACGTGGAGCCGCTTGGGCTTATCGCTGCTTCTGACCGCAGCTATTTCCGGGTGTTCGTCGTCAGGCGGCTCGATCCAATGCAAGGTGAGCCCCAGCAGTTGCATGCATGAGGGCTCGTATGAACCGGGCGAAGAGGAATATGCTGAAGAGGAAGCGAAAGACCTGAACAAGGCGGCATCCAGAAAGGTGCGCCGCAGCTCCGGCTCGTGGTGGTGATGTAACCTCTAGTGCAGCGTCAAATATTGCTCGATAGTGCATTGGTTGGGTAAGCCACTGGCCCAACGACCACAGCAAGATGGGCGAGATGTTGAAACCGGCCGATCAAGCTCTTTATCAGGCCAAGCGAACAGGCCGCAATAAAATTGCCTACCTTTAACATCGCACAGCAAATGACGAATACATCCGACCTGCAAGCGCTGGTCACACGCAAGATGCCCTTCGGAAAATATCAGGGCCGGCTTATCGCCGATCTGCCCGGCCCTTACCTGGCGTGGTTCGCACGCAAGGGGTTTCCTCCCGGCGAAATAGGCCGCCTACTGGCCCTGACGCACGAGCTTGATCACAATGGGCTGCGGGGCCTTCTTGACCCGCTGCGCGAAAAAAGCGTGTGATCAGCCGGCCAGCTGTTGCTCCAGCCGATCAAGAACCTCATAGCACGGAAGCACACTGGCCGCGCTGGCTCTGGATTCGCGCCCCTCGAGTATGGCCGCCACAAACTCGCGATCTTGCAGCTCAATGCCGTTCATGGACACCGCCACGCCGCTGACGTCAATCTTTTTGTCAGCGCCAGTATAAAGATCGTCGTACGACGCGATATACGTGGCCGTGTCGCCTATGTAGCGAAATGTCGTACCCAAGGGGCCTTCATTATTGAAACTCAGCGCCAGCGTGCACAGCGCGCCGGTGCTGCTTCTTAGCTGGATCGACATATCCAGGGCGATACCCAACTGGGCATCCACATGCCCCTGCACGATATGCGCCTGGGTGATCTGCCCGCCGTCCTGATACAAGAAAAGATCAACTGTATGCGCCGCATGGTGCCATAGCAGATGGTCGGTCCAGCTTCTGGGCTCGCCCAAGGCGTTGATATTGCTACGGCGAAAAAAATAGGTTTGCGCCACCAGATGCTGCAAGCGAAACTCGCCCGCATCGATCCGCCGGCGCACATACTGGTGACTGGGGTTGAAGCGCCGTGTGTGGCCGCACATGGCGACCAGCCTGCGGCCTTGGGCCTCATCGGCCACTTCGCGGGCGTCTTCCAGCCGATCGGCCAGCGGAATTTCAACCTGCACGTGCTTGCCGGCCTTCAAACAGGCTAAAGCCTGGCGCGCGTGCATGGGAGTGGGCGTACACAGAATTACGGCATCAAGGCCTGGCAAGGCCAGGGTTTCGAGCAGGTCGGCGCCAGAGTGAGGTGCGCCAAAGCGGGTGGCCGCGCTACGTGCCTTGTCGATTTCAGGGTCCACCACCGACAACAGATTAACCCCTTCGATTAGCGCGAGCGCCGCAAGGTGCTTGACGCCAAACGCCCCGGCGCCCGCCACAGCAATATTGATGGACCTTGTCATTGCATTGCTCCTGTTGATCGAGAAGTGGGTGGCTGCGCGGCGCGCATTTTGCGCAGTTCACGGCAAAGGAGCCTGTGTTGCGGGTGTTCGCGGCCTCCCTTGCCTGCCTTCTTATGATACCGGTATTGCCGCGCACCCTGAACGGCAAAACGGGCCCATGGGGCCCGTTTTGCAGCAGGAACGAAGGCCTTACAGCCCCCGGCCCAAGAAAACACCTGCCTTACTGCCCTTCGAGAAAGCTCTTGAGCTTGTCGGACCGGCTTGGGTGACGCAACTTGCGTAGCGCCTTGGCCTCGATCTGACGAATGCGCTCGCGCGTAACATCGAACTGCTTGCCGACCTCTTCAAGAGTTTGGTCGGTGCTCATTTCGATGCCGAAACGCATACGCAACACTTTGGCCTCGCGGGGGGTAAGAGAATCGAGCACCTCTTTGACCACATCGCGCATCGACCCATGCAACGCCCACTCGGACGGCGACAGGGTGCCGGTGTCTTCGATGAAATCGCCCAGATGGGAATCATCGTCATCGCCGATCGGAGTTTCCATGGAGATGGGCTCTTTGGCGATCTTGAGGATTTTACGCACCTTGTCTTCGGGCATGTCCATCTTCTGCGCCAGCGTGGCCGGATCGGGCTCTGTGCCGGTTTCTTGCAGAATCTGGCGATTGATGCGGTTCATCTTGTTGATGGTTTCGATCATGTGCACCGGAATACGAATGGTGCGCGCCTGGTCGGCGATCGAGCGCGTAATGGCCTGACGTATCCACCACGTGGCGTAAGTTGAAAACTTATACCCGCGGCGATACTCGAACTTGTCGACCGCCTTCATCAACCCGATATTGCCTTCTTGGATGAGATCCAGGAACTGCAAGCCCCGGTTGGTGTATTTTTTGGCAATGGAAATGACCAGTCGCAGGTTGGCTTCGGTCATTTCGCGCTTGGCCTTGCGGGCCTTGGCTTCGCCCGTCGCCATGCGCTTGTTGACGTCCTTGAGGTCTTTAAGCGGCAGAACGACTCGGGTTTGAAGGTCGATAAGCTTCTGTTGCAGCTCTTGTACGGCCGGCACGTGGCGCTCGAGCGTCTCGGAATATGGATGGCCGGCGGCGACTTCCCGCAGCACCCAATCGAGGTTGGTTTCGTTACCGGGAAACGTCTTGATGAAATGCATGCGAGGCATGTCTGCGCGGTCAACGCAAATGTGCAGCACTTCGCGCTCGAGCTGGCGCACTTGCGCAACCTGCTCGCGCAGCGTGTCGGCCAGGCGCTCAACCATCTTGGCGGTAAACCGCACCCCGATGAGTTCGGCAAGAATGGCCTGCTGGGCTTCTTCGTACTCGGCCGCGTCGTAGCCCTTCGTCTCGAAAGCCTTCCGCATTTTCTCAAACCATACGGAGACGTTCTCGAACTTCTTGAGCGATTTCGTGCGCAGGTGCTCGATCTGCCTGCTGCTCATTCCACCTGCGGGGCCATCTTCGGCGTCATCGTTGTCGACGGAAACGCCCGCGCCGGCGTACTCTTCGCCCTCGTCGTCGACCAGGCCGTCGACAACTTCGTCGATTTGAGCATGGCCGTCACGCACGCGCTGCACGTATGCCAGGATTTCGTTGACGGTGGTGGGACAAGCCGCAATGGCCATGACCATATGCTTGAGGCCGTCTTCGATTCGCTTGGCGATCTCGATCTCGCCCTCACGCGTCAGAAGCTCGACTGTGCCCATTTCGCGCATATACATGCGGACGGGGTCGGTGGTGCGGCCAAAATCGGAATCAACGGTAGTGAGGGCGGCTTCGGCTTCGTCCTCGACGTCATCGTCGTTGGAGGCCACCGGCGCATTATCGTTGAGCAGCAGCGATTCGGCGTCGGGCGCCTGGTCGTAGACCGAGATGCCCATGTCACTGAAAGTGCTGATGATGCCGTCGATGGCTTCGGCATCGACCAGATCGTCGGGCAAGTGGTCGTTGATTTCGCCGTAGGTAAGGTAGCCGCGCTCTTTGCCTAGCTTGATCAGCACCTTGAGACGATTACGGCGCGCCTCTTGTTCCTCTGGCGTCATTTGGCTGCGCGCAGGGGCTTCTTTATCGCCCTTGCCGCGCTTGCCGCCGCGCTTGGGCGCCGGCTTTAGTTCGGGAATAACTTCGACATCGTTGTCGTCGTAATCGGCCGAATCATTGTTGGCGGCCTTGGCCGGACGGCCGGGACGGCGCCCCGACGGGACGGCACGAGCAGCCTTGGCGGCGGTTTTGGCCGCCGCTTTTTTAACAGCTGTCTTCTTGACGGCGGTTTTCTTGACGGCGGCCTTCTTGGCTACGGCTTTTTTCACGGCTGCTTTTTTCACGGCCGCCTTCTTGGCCGCCGGCGCGGGCGCCGATTCGGCCTTGGCATCGGCCGCAACCTTTACAGCGGTCTTGGCGGTGCTTTTGGTCGCAGCAGCCGTCTTCTTGGCTTTCTTCACGGCTTCTTGTTCAGCTACCAACGGGGTCTTACCTGTGGCTTGGGTCATAGTCGCTTCCGTAAATGCATATCAGACGCGCGGGAAATCGCGCCGGTATTGCATGGCAAAACTACTCTCGCAAGGTATCAGGCCATGCGCTCAAGGTCGATCAATTGCCCAGCGCCCAAATACCGTAAAATCCTTGTCTGACATATGTGCAAGGCCAAAAAGGGGCGACCGGCGTAAAACCGTACTTTGGCGCATTAGCCTATAGGGCAATGCGAAACTCTTTATTTTACAACACTCAGTGCGCAGAAGCACTATTCAAAAGGGCCAGTCTGCGCGTCAATTTCTGGTAGCGCTGGCGCGCGGCCTCGTCCTTCAGGCCTCTGGCAATCAGCTCGGATTGCTCGGCCTTGATGGACTCGAGTTCAATACGATGCAACGCATCGTTCCATTCAGCCAGCGGGTCGGGCAAATCATCTTGCTCCAACACCTCGGTACTTAGACTAGTAAGCACCTGCGTCAGTTCCTCGGCCGGATCGGCCGCCTGCAACAGGGCTCCGATATGGCGCGCGCCACTGGTGTGGGCTAAAGCAATCAAATCTCGTACAAGTACCAAATGGGGGCCTTGTTCCAGAATTTCAAGCTGTTGATCACCGAGGCGGTCGACGAGCTCGGGATGGGCGAGCAAAAGCCGTAACAAACGCTTGGCCATGGGCGTCACCGCCCGCGAGCGCTGCTGCCTCGTGGTTCGGGCCCTGGATGGGCGCGCCGAAACCTGTTCCCAAGGCTCTTGGGGCTCGTAGTCATCTGGCGGACCGTCCAGAAACTGCGGACCCTCGGCATCCTGGGGCCGGCTGGAATATACATTGTCCGGATGTACATTCAGAGGGGCCTCGGGCGCCGATTTCAGCATGCTCGCCAGCTCTTCAGGAGTAAGCTTTACGATCTGCGCAAACTCTCGCTCGATCTGCATGCGCAAGGTACCGGGCGGAATCGCGGCCAACAACGGCTTGGCCTCATGTACGCAGGCTGCTCGACCCTCGGCCTCGCCCAGAGCATGATGGGACCCCAGCTCATCGAGCATGAAGCGCGACAGCGGGTCCGCTTCGGCCAGTGAGGCACGAAATGCTTCTGCGCCGTACTCTCGAACGTAAGAGTCTGGGTCGTGCTCTGCCGGCAGAAACAAAAAACGTATCGAGGCGTCGTCACGCAGCAGTGGCAGGCAAACCTGCAGAGCCCGCCACGCGGCGCGTCGCCCTGCCTTGTCGCCGTCAAAACTGAAAACGACCTTGTCGCTTAACCGCAGAAGCTTTTGCACGTGTTCGGGGGTGGTGGCGGTGCCCAGCGTGGCGACGGCATTCTCAACCCCTTGCTGGGCCAGGCCCACCACGTCCATATACCCCTCGACCACCAAAACACAGCCCTCGGAGCGAACCGCAGTACGGGCCTCCCACAGGCCGTATAGCTCGCGGCCCTTGGAAAACACAGCGGTTTCGGGCGAATTCAGATACTTGGGCTCGCCTTTGGCAATAAGACGTCCGCCGAAGCCGATGATGAGCCCCCGCGTGTTCCGGATGGGAAACATGACGCGCTCGCGAAAACGATCGTAGCGGCGCCCGTCGTCAGCCTCGATAACCAGCCCCGATTCGACCAGGAGCGGGTCTTCATAGTTCGGAAAAATCGACGCAAGGCCGCGCCGGTCGCCCCCTGTCCAACCCAAACCAAAGCGCGCGGCTATTTGTCCGCTTAGGCCTCTTTGCTTCAGGTAGCCAATAGCGGCAGGAGAAGCCTTGAGGCCGCGCTGGTAGTAGGCATTCGCCGCATCGAGAATCTGCTGGTGTCGCGAAACTTCTTCTTTGCGGCGCTGCGATGCCGCCCGTTGAGCGGGGCTGCGATTTTCTTCAGGAACGACCATGCCCGCCGATGCGGCAAGGCTGCGCACAGCCTCCGGGAAGCTGGCCCCGGTGTGCTCCATGAGAAACGATATGGCGCTGCCATGTGCTCCGCAACCAAAGCAGTGATAGAACTGCTTGGTGGGGCTGACAGTGAATGAGGGAGATTTTTCGTTATGGAATGGACATAGGCCAAGCAAGTTGGCCCCGCCCTTGCGCAACTGCACATAGCGCCCGACGACGTCGACTACATCTACCCGGGCAAGAAGCTCTTGGACAAATGAGTCTGGTATCAATAGAGGCGCGGGGGCAATTGTTGGCTGCGGATGCGCTTATAGTGACGCTTGACCGCGGCAGCATGCTTGCGCTTGCGCTCGGCGGTGGGCTTTTCATAGAATTCGCGCGAACGCAGCTCGGTCAACAGACCGGTTTTTTCGATGGTGCGTTTAAAACGGCGCAGTGCGGCTTCAAATGGCTCGTTTTCTTTAAGACGAACGGTTGGCATGTATCGATAAGCCTCTTTAAAAAATTGTGGGTTTAAATGTGCCGGCGGTATTTTTATAAAGCATTAAATTCTACCATATTACCCGGTGTTGCGCTTGCCCTTGCGCACCCAAGCCTCAAGCTGATGCGGGCGCAGGCTGTCGTAATCTTCGAATGGCTGATGAATCCATGGATTGGTGGGCAGTTTCTCGACATAGTAATCGGGAGACGCTTGCGAATGGCCCTTCCACCACAATACCGCGCTTTTCATTTCGGTGATGGCCGGAAATTGCGACCGCAGGTGCTCGCCCACGCGGATGAAGGTCAGGCCGGTATCGACCATGTCATCAACCAACAGCACCCTGCCATCGAGCGTGCCGCGGGTGATGGTAATGAACTGGGCGATATCCAGAGTGCCCTGCTGAGTGCCGGCCGCCTCGCGGTAACTGCTTGTGGCCAGAATTCCCAGTGGCACGTCGTAGATACGTGAAAGCACGTCTCCAACCCGTACACCACCCCGCGCCAAGCAGATGATCTTGTCGAATTTCCAGCCAGACTCATGGATGATCAATGCAAGGCGGTCAATCTGCGCATGATATTGGTCCCAACTGACCCAAAGATCACGATCGGTGCTGGACGGCAGGTTCATGGTTCACTCCGCGTTTTTACTTGAAAGCAAGGAGCGTAATCATACCCCTGGGACAAGGCCGTTGCAAAAGAGCTCAGTTTCCGAACGGATGGCGCAACATGATGGTTTCCACACGATCAGGTCCGGTGGACACCATGTCGATGGGTACGTCGCACACCTCGGCGATACGCTGCAGGTAGCTGCGCGCATTGGCGGGCAAGGAATCGTACTCGGTAATGCCCACGGTGGAATCCTTCCAGCCGGGCATTTCCTCGAGTACCGGTTCGGCTTCGGCGGCGGCATGAGCACCGTAGGGCAGCACATCGAGGAATTCGCCTTTATAGCGATAGCCCACCCCGATCTTGATGGTCTCAACCCCATCCAGCACGTCGAGCTTTGTGACGCACAAGCCGGATATCCCGTTGATCATGACGGCGCGCTTCATGGCTGCGCCATCGAACCAGCCGCAGCGGCGCGGACGCCCCGTCACCGAACCGAACTCTTTTCCAACCGTGGCCAACCGTGCACCGGTGTCGTCCAGCAATTCGGTGGGGAACGGCCCCGAACCAACGCGCGTGGTATAGGCCTTGGCAATACCCAGCACGTAATTCAAGCTTTGCGGACCGACGCCGGCGCCCGCGGCCGCCGCGCCCGCAACGCAATTGCTGCTGGTCACGAACGGATAGGTGCCGTGGTCGATGTCGAGCAAAGAACCTTGCGCGCCCTCGAACAACAGTTTGTGGCCCGCCTTCTGGGCAATATGCAGGTTGTTTGATACATCGGTCACCATAGGCTCGATCTGGCCCGCAAGCGCCATGGCCTGGTCGCGCACTTCGTCGGACGAAACGGCTTTGGCGCCCAGGTATTGAGTTAGCACGAAGTTATGATAATCAAGGGCTTCGTTAAGCTTTTCTTCGAAAATCGCCGGATCGTATAGATCTTGCACCCGCAATGCGCGTCGAGCGACCTTATCTTCGTATGCCGGCCCGATACCCCGGCCCGTCGTGCCGATCTTGCCTTCGCCCTTGCGCAATTCGCGGGCTTGGTCCAGCGCCACGTGATAGGGCAGGATAAGGGGGCACGCCAGCGAAATCTGTAGACGCGAGCGTACATCGAGGCCGGCCTGTTCGAGTTCGTTGATTTCCTTCAATAGCGCTTCAGGCGACAAGACCACGCCGTTGCCGATGTAGCAGGTAAGGTCCGGGTGCATGATGCCCGAGGGAATCAGGCGCAGAATTGTCTTCTGGCCCTTGATCCACAGCGTATGGCCCGCATTATGGCCCCCTTGGAAGCGCACCACGCCCTGGGCGGACTCCGCCAGCCAGTCGACGATCTTCCCTTTGCCTTCATCACCCCACTGGGTGCCTATCACGACGATGTTCTTGCTCATAACGTTTCAATATACGGCCCGCCAGGGGCCCAAAAAGGTTGAACCGCGAGCCGGCGGACGGCTCTACGAAAAAAAGAATTTAGTTAATAGCTTTAACCTGCCACTGCCCACCGACAAGAACAAGCTCGCGATCGACGGTGAACTCGTCAAGGTCGTGCGACTGCCCAGGCAACGCCTGGACTACGATCTCGCCGGCCGTGCGCAATGCGCGCAAGGTTTCCATCAAATCGGGGTCGGTTCCCCACGGCGCGCGGATAGCCTTGGCAAGCGTGGCGGGCGGCAAGCCCGAAGATAGCTTGCGCAGATCGAGGCTGAAGCCCGTGGCCGGGCGCTCTCGGCCGAACGCTCGTCCAACGCCGTCGTATCTTCCACCCTTGACCAGCGCATCATGCCAGCCCTGGGCGTAAATCGAAAACATCACGCCGGAGTGATAGCCGTAGCCGCTGCCGGCATCGGCCAAGTCGATACTGAACTCGTACTCGGGCATGGCTTGAATGAGCGTGTTCAAATCGGCAAGAGCCTGACCGATGCGAGGCAGGTCAGGCAACGCGGCACGGGCTTCGGCCAATATGCTTGCGTCGCCGTACAGCGATGGCAACACGACAAGGGCGTCGAGGGTTTCGGCGCGTAGATCAGGCAAACGCTTTGCCAGCGCCCTGATGCCGGGAACATCTTTGGTGCTGAGCAGGTCTATGACCTCGCCGGCCACCGGCGCCAACGCCAGGTCGGAATCGATCAAACTGTGCACAATGCCTTGGTGATTGAGATCAAGCCGGGCGCCCTGCACTCCTGCACGCTGCACACTTTCCAGAGCGAGCTGGATGATTTCGATATCGGCCTCGACACCCGCGTGACCGAACAGTTCGGCGCCGATTTGCAGCAATTCGCGGTCGGACAACAGCCCCGCCGGGCGCGCATGTAGCACGGAACCACAGTAGCACAGGCGGGTGACACCTTCGCGGTTTAGCAAATGGGCATCGATGCGTGCGATCTGCGGCGTGATGTCGGCACGCAAGCCCAACGTACGGCCCGACAACTGATCGACCAGCTTGCAGGTTCGCAAGGCCAGGTCGCTGCCCTTTTCGGACAGAAGGGAATCGAGATATTCAACCAACGGTGGCGCCACAAGCTCGAACCCGTAGGCGCGATATAGATCCAGAAGCTCTCGACGCAGTTCTTCAATGCGGCGCGCTTCGGCCGGAAGTACGTCAGCCAAGCTTTCAGGCAACAACCAGGTGGATATCATGCGTTTCGGTTCAATACGGGTGGGTCGGGTCCAAACAAAAAGCGACCGGGGGCGTAAGCCCGCCAAGTCGCTTGCGGAGGTATTTCAACTTACGGCGTATTGTACCGTGATGTGGCGTCATTCCCAAATTGGCTTGCCGACACGGCACGCGACCGCGCCACGGCAAGCTTGCCGTGGGTTGCGGACCTACTGCGCACGAGCCGGCTCGACGCCGCGCACGCTTTCCCAGTAACGGAAGAACTGGGAATCGGGACTGATTACGAGAAGGTCGTCCTTGCTGGAGAAGGCCGCTCGGTAACCCTCGAGACTTTTATAGAAACTATAAAAATCGGGGTTTTTGCCATAGGCCTCGGCGAAAATCGAGGTGGCCTGGGCATCGCCCTGGCCTCGGATCTCTTGAGCCTGCGCATACGCGGTGGCCAATAGTTCCTGTCGCTGGCGGTCGGCCTGAGCGCGAACCCGCTCGCTGTCGGCTGCACCGGTGGCGCGCAAGCGATTGGCCTCTTCCTTGCGCTCGGCCTCCATGCGCCGATACACGGATTCAGAAATTTCAGGTGCGAAATCGATACGACGCAGCCGAACGTCGACCACCTCGACACCCAAGGGACGAGCCCGGTTATCGACTGTGGTCAGCATTTCTTTCATGATGTCGCCGCGCTCGCTGGAAACGACCTCTTTGACCGTGCGCACGTTGACCGATGCGTTGAGCGCATCGCGAATCTGAGCGCTGAGTCGTTCTTCGGCGGCTCGTGTATTAGCGCCGAATGTGACGTAAAACTGGCGCGGGTCGGTAATACGCCACTTGACGAATGAATCGATCAGCAGGTTCTTTTTCTCTGCTGTCTGGATACGCTCGGGGTCTTTGCTTTCGATCGTTTGCAGGCGCTTGTCGAGGCGCACGACATTCTGGAACGGAGGCGGCAGCTTGAAATACAAGCCCGGTTCAGTAATGGTTTCGCGTACTTCACCCAGGGCGAAGACAAGCGCCGAATCGCGCTCGCGCACGACGAAGACGCAAGAAGACAAAATGGCCAGAACGATGAGAAGGCCGATCAGATAAGGAAAAAAGCGTTGCATGAGGGCCTCCGGTTAGCGCGAATAAGGGTTGGCGAGTGCGCCTGGGGCGCCATTGCCATACGGAGTGCCTCGTGGTGGGGACGAGGAAGAGCCCTGGGCCGCCGCACCACCCGCGGCCGCCGCCGAACTTGAAGAATCTGATCCGGACTCGGTCACGGCCGCGGGCTTGCGGGCCGCCTGTCCGGCGATCTTGTCGAGCGGCAGGTACAACATGTTGTTGGCGCTCTCGGTGTCCACCACAATCTTGGCGGTACTTTCGAGTATGCCCTGCATGGTACTTAGATACATACGTTCACGTGTGATGTCGGGCGCCTTGGCGTACTCGCTTTCGATGCTGGTAAACCGTGCAGTATCACCCTGGGCGTCGCCGATTACCTCGGCCCGATAGCCCTCGGCCTCTTGCAGCATACGCGCTACCTGGCCTTGTGCCTCGGGCAGTACCCTGCTGGCATAGGCATTACCTTCGTTGATGAGACGCTCGCGGTCTTGTCCGGCCTTCACAGCATCGTCAAACGCTGCCTGCACCTGTTCGGGGGGCTGGACGTTTTGAATGGCGACCGTGCTGATCTGGGTGCCGGTTTCGTAACGCTCAAGAATTTCCTGTGCAAAGCGCTGCACCCGGGCCGCGATTTCGGTCCGGCCCGAATACAGGACGGAATCCATCGGCTGTTGCCCGACAACTTCGCGCATGGCTGTTTCAACCGCTTGGCGCACGGCTTCGTCAGGCTGGCTGGTCTTGAACAGATAATCGGGCGCGCCTTCGGGATTAAGCCGATATTGAACGACGAACTGAACGTCAACGATATTCTCGTCGGTGGTCAGCATCAGGGATTCAGCCAATACCTTATTGCGCGCATTACCCCGGAAACCCACTTCGAAGGTACGCAATTGAGAGATGTTGACTGTTTGAGAGTCTTCAATGGGATACGGCATGCGCCATTGCAGACCGGGGGTAAGCGTTTTGGTATAGGAGCCGAAGCGTGTTACCACTGCCACCTGGCCTTCTTGCACAATGGTAAAGCCACTGGCCAGCCACAAGGCAACAAGGATGAAAAGGATGACGCCTATGGTCTTTGGAGAACCCGTGGGCAGGGCGGGGCCTGAGCCGCCGCCACCGCTGCCATTACCTCTGCCGCCACGGCGCGGCTTGCGCCCAAACATGGCTCCGAGACGGTTGTTGAAATCACGCCAGACTTCATCGAGATCGGGCGGGCCTCCGCCTTGATTGGGTCTACGGGGCGGCTCGGAATCGTTGCTGTTGCCGCCACGGCCCCAGCCCGGGTCATTCAGATTGAAGATTTTCGATATTGAACGCATTGTTTCTCGTTGTCTGACCGGCCTCTACAATTGCCCCACGCAATCCGTCCAGGCCGGCACGCCGCAGGGCGCTTACAAATACTCGGGCAATGGTACCATGTTCATCGCGCTCCACCCGGGGCTCATAGCCTGTTTCGTCAATTTTGTTGTAGACCAAAATAGTGGGAATTTCGTCCGCACCGATGTCGGCCAGCACCTTGCGCACTTCGGCAATCTGCTCGTCGCGCTGATGGCTCGAAGCGTCAACGACATGCAAGAGCAGGTCGGCGTGCACGGTTTCTTCCAGGGTTGCCCTGAAAGCCGCGATCAAGGTTGGAGGCAAGTCGCGTATGAACCCCACGGTGTCCGACAATACGACCTGCCCTGTTCCCTCTATCCATAGCTTGCGTGTCGTAGTGTCCAGGGTGGCGAACAACTGGTCGGCGGCATAGGCGTCGGCGCGGGTCAGAGCATTGAACAAGGTCGATTTACCGGCGTTGGTATAACCCACCAAAGACACCGATAAAGTGGTGCCTCGAGCACGCGCGCGCCGCTGAGTATTTCGCTGGCGCTGGACGCGATCAAGGCGCTCCTTTAGAAGCCTGACCTTGCCGCCGATCATGCGCCGGTCCATCTCAAGCTGCGATTCACCGGGCCCGCGCATCCCAATACCGCCCTGCTGCCGCTCAAGGTGGGTCCACAAGCGAGTGAGCCGAGTGGACAAATGCTGCAGCTGGGCCAGCTCGACCTGCAGCTTGCCCTCGTGGCTTTTGGCTCGTAAAGCGAAAATGTCGAGAATCAAGGCTACCCGGTCCACGACCCGGCGGTTCAGCACTCTTTCAAGGTTGCGTTGCTGTGCGGGGCTCAGGGCCTGGTCGAACAGAACGATTTCAGCTTCGCCGTCGTCAGCCATCAGCAAGGCTTCTTCGAGCTTGCCCTTGCCAATGAAATGCGCCGCATCGGGCCTCGCCCGGCGAGCGACGACGGTGCCGACGATCTGGGCGCCGGCTCCTTCGGCAAGCATGGCGAACTCGTCGGCATGCGCCTGGTAATCGGGGCCGCCCAGGTCGACGCTTACTATCAATGTTTTCATTGGCCGCCTAAAAATGAAATACCCGCCGGCGCATGACGCTCGGCGGGTTTTCCAGGTTGCATGGACCCAAACGAATTACGCTGCGGATTGATCGTCCACCTGAAACGCGACCGGGCGGGCCGGCACGACGGTGGAGATGGCATGCTTGTAGACCATTTGCGTAACTGTATTGCGCAGCAGAACGACATATTGATCGAATGACTCGACTTGTCCCTGCAGTTTAATTCCGTTGACAAGGTAGATGGATACGGGCACGTGATCCTTACGTAATGCGTTTAGAAATGGATCTTGTAGTGTTTGCCCTTTATTGCTCATTGGCTTAGCTCCAATTGTGTTGTTATATGAAAGACGCCCAAAGAGATACTTTACAGGGTTTTCCCGCAATACGCCACGAGAGACTCTTGTATTAGTGTATATTTTTGCGCGCCTTTTTTACTGCACGTTGCCTAATATGTCTGCCAGTGCCTTGCACAAGCGTGTGCAGTCAGCGTCGGTGCCAATGGTGATTCTCAGGTACTGATCGATGCGCTGCTGCTTGAAGTGGCGCACCAGAATCTGTCTTTCACGCAAGGCCCCCGCCAGCTTCGACCCATCCACCACCCGGTGGCGCGCAAAAACAAAATTGGCGGTGCTGGGAAGGACGTCAAAGCCCATGCGTTGCAAATCGAGCGCCAACTGATCGCGCGATCCCATGATGGCCCGGCGTGTCTGGTCGAAATAAGCTTCGTCACGCAAGGACGCCAAGGCGCCGGCCTGCGCCAGCATGTCGAGCGGATACGAATTGAAGCTGTCCTTGACGCGACGCAGTCCGTCGATCAGCTCAGCCGAGCCCATGGCGTAGCCTACGCGCATGCCCGCCAAGGAACGCGACTTCGAAAACGTATGCACGACCAGCAGGTTTTCATGTTCGGCCAGCAACGTCACAGCTGATTCGGCGCCAAAATCGACGTAGGCCTCATCCACTACCACCACGGTATCCGGGTTGGCCCCGGCTATGCGCGCGATGTCTTCCAGCCCCAACGCCATGCCGGTGGGGGCATTGGGGTTGGCGAATATGATGCCTGCGGCGCGCCGCGACCGCTCGTCCGTGTAATCTGCCGGGTCAAGGGAGAAATCATCGGCCAGTGCCACCGTTTCGTATGGAACGTGATACAGGCGGCAATAGGTGGGATAGAAACTATAGGTGATGTCGGGCATCAGCAATGGTCGGCCGCCACGCAGAAACAAGCCATGGAATACATGGGCCAGCACTTCGTCCGAGCCATTGCCCACGAAAACCTGCTGGGCGCCCAGCCCATAGCGGGAGGCAATCTCGTCGCATAGTGCCGCCGCCTCTGGGTCGGGATACAGACGCAAGCGCTCGTCAAGAGCGCCTTTCATGGCCTTGATCGCCTGGGGCGACGGCCCGTAGGGATTCTCGTTGGTGTTGAGCTTGAGCAGGTCGGCCACCTTGGGCTGTTCACCCGGCGTGTAGGGAACCAGGCCGGCGACGTGATCGCTCCAGAAACGACTCACTTGGACTCCTGAATATAAGGGTTGCGGGAAGCCTTGAACTCAATGCGCAGGGGCGTTCCGTCGAGCTTGAAGGCCGTGCGAAAACGGCCCTCAAGATAGCGGCGATACGAATCGGGAATGGCGTCCAGCGCACTGCCGTGCACTATGATGCGCGGCGGGTTCTGGCCGCCCTGATGAGCGTAACGCAATTTGGGCCGGTAGATGCGCTTGCGTGGCGGCGGCTGCTGCTCTACGGCCGCAAGCAGCTCGCGCGTCAGGCGAGGCGTGGAAAGCTTGGCGAATGCGGCGACATGCGCAGCGTTGACCGAACGCAGCAAGGCATTGACGCCCTGCCCGTTCAAGGCCGAAATCGTATGCATCTTCGCGAAGGACAAGAAGCGCAGCTTGCGGTCGAACTCGCGCCGGGCGAGCTCTTTGCGCTCATCGTTGAGGCTATCCCATTTATTTATCGCCACGACCAGCGCCCTGCCTGTTTCAAGCACGAAACCCGCAATATGGGCGTCCTGGTCGGAAATCTCGGTGCTGGGGTCCAGCATCAGCACCACCACATTACAGGCCTCGATTGCCTGCAGCGTCTTGATGACCGAAAACTTCTCGATGGCTTCGAAGACCTTGCCGCGCTTGCGCAAACCCGCTGTGTCGATCAGGGTATAAGATTTATCGCCCCGCGTGAAGTCGATTTCGATGGCGTCCCGGGTGGTGCCCGGCATGTCGAAAGCGATTACCCGCTCTTCACCCAACAGTGTATTGATGAGGGTGGACTTGCCAACGTTGGGACGGCCGACGATGGCCAGTTTGATGCGATGGTCGACGGGCTCGTCGACCTGGTCGGCTTCAACCTCTTCATCGCTCGGGAACGAATCGGGGTCATCCGGCCAGCCCTCATCGTCCGGCTCGAAGGCTTCGTCATCAAGATCGCCATCTGGTTCGTCTAGATGAGACAAGGCCAGTTCGATCAAATCGACAACGCCGTCGCCGTGCGATGCTGAAATCGCATGCGGCTCGCCCAGACCCAATTCATGAAATTCGGCCGTAACGCCCGAATGGCGCATGCCTTCGGCCTTGTTGACCGCCAGCACCACCTTTTGACCGGTTTTTCGCAACAAGCTTGCGATTTCATGGTCGTGAGCGTTGATTCCGGCCCTGGCGTCAACCAGAAATATCACCACGTCGGACTCGGCAATGGCCTGCCGGGTCTGGCGAGCCATCTCGCGCAAAATTCCGTCTTTGGCAACGGGCTCGAAACCGCCCGTGTCAACCACCAGGAACGGATGATTGCCCATGCGGCCTTCGCCATAATGGCGATCACGGGTAAGGCCCGAAAAATCGGCCACCAGCGCGGCCCTGGAGCGGGTCAGGCGATTGAATAACGTGGACTTTCCCACGTTCGCCCGCCCCACCAGGGCGACCACAGGCTTATATGAAATAGGTTTCAATTGACACCAACCAGAACCAGATTACCGTTGCCCGTCTGGACGAGCACACCGCGGTCGCTGCCCACCAGCGGCGACACGACTGCCCCGCCGCCGACTTGAACCCTGCCCAGCAGGCGGCCGTCGGTGCGCGACAGGAAATGCACAAAACCCTGGTAGTCGCCCACGGCCAGCGCTCGAGGCGTGACAGCGGGACCGGATAGACGGCGATTGCGCAGACCTTCTTGTTTCCAGACCTCTTGGCCGTCTTGCAGGCCGAAGGCAAACACGACATCGCGTTGATTGACGGCATAGGCGTGCTGCGGATCGATAGTCATGCCGGTCGTGCTGGAGAACGGCTGTTCCCAGATGGGGCGGCCGCCTTGGGTAATGTCGAAGCAGACGATGTGCCCCTGGTAGGCCACCCCGCATAGCAGCGGACCCTGTATTTGAGGCGCGCCGACGATATCGCTGATGCGCTCCAGGTCGGTGGCGCCTCGCGACACAGTGACTGTGCCTTCCCATTGGACCGCTCCGCTGGCGGTGTCGATGGCGATCAGGCGGCCATTCGGCAGGCCGGAGATCAGCAGGCCTTCGATGATGACCATCTGCATATTCGTTTTGAGCGCCAGTGCCGGGCCGGGCCGCTGTACATTCCACAGCGCTTCGCCGCTTTGCGCATCGAAAGCCTGGATGCGGTAGTCGCTGCTGCGCACGGCGACAATGCCAGCACCCACAGCGGGCGGAATGTCGACCTGACTGGAAGCCTTGGCCTGCCATTTCTCGCGGCCCTGCTCGTCAAAAGCGATTACCGTGCCGTCGCGGGCCGCCACCGCCGCCACTTGGCCATCAGACCCAACGCCCGCTGAAAGCGCCCTGCCCGCATCGCCACGCCACTGCACCGCACCGTTCGCCAAACCAACCTTGACAATGGAGCCATTGGGCGCTGCGGCGTAGACGGCATCACCGACCACTTGGGGAGCAAATCCGCTGCCGCCATCGCGGCCGATGGAAACGCTCCACGCAATGTTGGACGACACGCCCGCCGGATACTCGGTAAGCGGCACCGGTTCGTAGCGTGGATTGCTCGGCGAGAACATCGAACAGCCTACGAGGACAGATGCCCCGAGCGCCACGGCGGTCAGGGCCAGAAAGCGACGGATAGGGGTTGATTGCATGGTTTAGGCTCCACCGTTTGCATCGATTTTGAGTTGAATGACCTGCACCAGCGGGTCGGCGCCCAATTGAGTGGCGGCCGTCTGCCAGGCCTCGACCGCCTCGTCCTTCTTGCCCTGCGCCAATAAGATATCGCCTCGGCGATCGGCGAACAAGCCTTCGAACGCGGCAGGCGCCACTTCGACCTGAGCCAAGGCGTTGTCATAGTCTTCCTGCTCGAGCAGGATACCCGCAAGGCGCAGCTTGGCCAGCGGCACCAGCGCCGGATCGCCTCCTTGCGCAACCAGCCATTCGAGCTGTTCGCGCGCGCCGTCCAGATCACCCTGCGACTTAAGCGCGGCCGCGGCAATAAGAATGCCCCGCGAGGTATAGCCCGAATTGGGAAAGTCTTCGCGCAAGGTGGCGCTGGCCGCCTTGATGCGTGGCAAAGAGTCTTCGGTCTGTTGCACGGCGGCGTTTTCGAGCGCCTCGAAATAGCCCATGGCTTGCGCCGCCTGGTGGCCTTGATACCACTGCCAGGCTCGCACACCCGCGAAGACGAGCACCGCCCCGATGACCACCACGGCGATCAGCGTACCGTAGCGGTCCCACCATGCCCGCAACGCGTCGAGTTTCTCCTGTTCTTCTAAATCGTATGCCATGCTTTAGACCTTTTGTTTCAATTCTTCGACGAGGCGATCCATGGGGATGACCTCTTGCTGTGCCTGGGTATCGTCGGCTTGCCGCAGCCACTTCACGCTAGCCTGGCGATTGCGCAGCTCGTCTTCTCCGAGAATGACAGCCACTTGCGCCCCACTCGCGTCGGCGCGCTTGAACTGCGACTTGAAGCTTGCCGAGCCGGGGTGAACGATAACCTTAAAACCATTGTCGCGCAGCGTTTCCGCCATCGTGGCCGCCACCCGCTGCGCCTCATCCGACTGATGCACCATATAAACCTGACATTCCGCCAAGGCCTGGAACGGCGCCGACTGTTCGCATAGGTCGAGCAAGCGCTCCATGCCAATGGCGAACCCGACGGCCGGCGCGGGCTTTCCGCCCAGCAGTTCGATCAGCCCGTCATATCGGCCTCCGCCGCAAACCGTGCCTTGCGCACCCAACCTATCGGTTACCCATTCGAAAACCGTCAGGTTGTAGTAGTCGAGCCCCCGAACCATGCGCGGATTGAGACGATATGCGATACCCGCATCGTCGAGGCGTTTACGTACGCCATCGAAATGAGCCAACGATTGCTCGCCCAGGAAATCGAATAAGCGCGGCGCGCTGTCGGCCATTTCCTGCATGGCCGGATTTTTGGTGTCGAGCACCCTTAGGGGGTTCGTGTGCATGCGTCGACGCGCTTCGTCGTCCAGGACGTCGACATGTTGCTCAAGGTGACGGACCAACGCATCGCGGTGCGCCTTTCGCTCGTCGGACTGCCCCAGCGAATTGAGCTCCAGACGAATGTCGTCCAAGCCCAGCAGCTTCCATAGCCGGGCAATCATGACGATCATTTCGGCATCAATATCCGGGCCGGCCATGCCAAGCGCTTCGACGTCGATCTGATGAAACTGGCGATAGCGGCCGCGTTGCGGCTTCTCGTGACGAAAGACGGGGCCCAGGGCGTACACACGCTGAGGCCGCTCGTAAAGCAAATTATGTTCTATGGTTGCACGCACCATGCCCGCGGTGAACTCTGGACGCATGGTCAGTTGTTCACCATTCAACGCATCGGTAAACGAATACATTTCTTTTTCGACGATGTCGGTCACCTCGCCGATGCCACGTGCAAACAGGCGGGTGTGCTCAAGCACGGGGGTACGCATATTGCGATACCCGTACCCCGCGAGCCATTGGCGTACGGTGTCTTCGAGATGTTCCCAATGAGCGCTGCTATCGGGTAACGTGTCCTTCATGCCGGTAATGGCATGGACCTTTTTGAACGACTGCGACATAAATACTTTTTATAGGAATCAGTGAGGTCGATGCGCGCCGGGATGGCCGTAGCGCCGCTCGACATAATTCTCGACTATGGCTTGAAACTCGGTGGCGATCTGATCGCCCTTCAGGGTGACTGTGCGTTCGCCGTCGATATATACCGGGGCGGAAGGCACTTCTCCGGTGCCCGGCAAGCTGATGCCGATGTCGGCATGGCGGCTTTCGCCCGGACCGTTGACCACACAGCCCATTACGGCTACGTTCATGGTTTCGACACCCGGGTAGCGGGTTTTCCAGACGGGCATTTGTTGCCGCAAATACGACTGTATGCTGTCGGCAAGCTCTTGGAATACTGTACTGCTGGTGCGACCACAGCCCGGACACGCCACGACCATGGGGGTAAAAGCACGCAAGCCCATGGTTTGCAAGATTTCTTGAGCCACCACCACCTCGCGCGTGCGATCGCCTCCCGGCTCGGGAGTTAGCGAGATGCGTATCGTGTCACCAATGCCTTCCTGGAGCAAGACCGACAGTGCGGCCGTAGAGGCCACGATACCCTTGCTTCCCATGCCCGCTTCGGTCAGCCCCAGATGCAGCGGGTAATCGCAACGGGCGGACAGATCTCGATAAACGGCGATCAGGTCCTGGACATGGCTGACCTTGCATGACAGCACAATGGCATCATCGGGCAAGCCCAGCTCTTCGGCTCGCAGCGCATTGCTTATAGCCGATACGACCAAGGCTTCGCGCATGACGGCCTGCGCCGTCCAGGGCTGTGCCCTTTTGCCGTTCTCGTCCATCATGCGTGCCATGAGCTCATGGTCGAGACTGCCCCAGTTCACACCGATGCGAACAGGCTTGTGATTGCGGGCGGCAATGTCGATCATCTGCGCGAAATTGTCGCCGCGCTTTTTGCCGCCGCCCATGTTGCCGGGATTGATGCGGTATTTGGACAAAGCCTGGGCGCATTCCGGAAATTGGCTAAGCAGCTTGTGGCCGTTGTAGTGGAAGTCTCCCACCAGCGGCACAGCCACGCCCATGCGATCAAGATGTTCGCGTATAGCGGGCACCTCGCGCGCGGCTTCGGGCGTGTTGACCGTGATGCGCACCAGCTCGGACCCGGCCAGGGCAAGTTCCTTGACCTGTATCGCCGTGGCCACCGCGTCGACGGTATCGGTGTTGGTCATGGATTGCACGACCACAGGAGCATCGCCTCCGACATATACGACGTTGTCGGCCCAGCCTACGCTCACGCGGCGTGTAGCACGCCTGTGGGCCGGCCCAACAGACACAGGGGTACCGGCAGAAAGGTCTTTTGAGATCGTATCTGTCATTGCCTGATCGATTTGAGCCAATCGAAAATCAGCCAGGAGTCGGGTACCCAGCCTCGGTCTACCGCGTAGACACCCGCAACGGCCACTACCGCCACGATGACCAGCAGCCAACCCCAGGATCGTGAACTGCTCTCGGAATGAAGCGGCGTACCGGCCCTGCCTACGGAAACCCTTTGCACCGGCAACGAAACCGGGGCGGCGGCCTCGCTGCCCACTTGGTTCTCAAGCATGGTCAGCAAGGCATCAACGTCGGTTTCAAGGAAGCGGGAATAGTTTTTGACCAGCCCCCGAAGCAGCATGCCCCTGGGCAACTCGTTCCAGCGCTCGTTCTCGAGTGCATCAAGCTGGCGCACGGTGTACTTCAGGCGCGCGGACGCATCGGACAAGCTGACGCCGCGCGCGTTGCGCATCTGCCGCAGCGATGCGCCCAAGCCCTGGGACTGGTCTGGCTCGACAACGGGTGCTGGATTGGAACTGACGGCTCGAAGTAAAGGTTTATTCATTCGCGTTCCTCTTTGATGGCTATGGTCGCACGGTTGGGCAACCGTTCGCGGATGCGGGTGCGGTCTTGGACGTCGCCGGCGAGTTGCCCGCAGGCGGCCGCAATGTCATCGCCGCGGGTCTTGCGCACCGTGGTGACGACGCCGCCATCCATGAGGCGCTGTGCGAACAGACGCACACGAGCAGTGGGCGAACGCTTCAGGCCCGACTGCGGAAAAGGGTTGAACGGAATCAAATTAAACTTGCATCGGACACGTTTTGCAATAGTGATCAATTCCGCCGCATGCTCGTCGGAGTCGTTGACGCCGTCGAGCATGATGTATTCAAAGGTGATGAAATCGCGCGGCGCGAATTCAAGATAGCGGTTGCAGGCGTCAAGCAGTTCGGACAGCGGATGCTTGCGATTAAGCGGCACGAGTTTGTCGCGCAAGGCATCATTGGGCGCATGCAAGGACACGGCCAGCGCCACCGGACAATCGCGTGCCAGGCGGTCGATCATGGGCACGACACCAGAGGTGGACACGGTAACCCGTCGGCGCGATAAGCCGTAGGCATTGTCGTCGAGCATCAGGCGCAGCGCGCCCAGCACCTGGTCGTAATTAAGCAGGGGTTCGCCCATGCCCATCATCACCACGTTGCTGATGACACGCGACGGCTCGCCGGCCTGCGCCCCGTCGGCGCCCGGAATGCGCGCACTGGCCAGGTCGGCCTCGAGCACCCGCTTGGCATGCCATAGTTGGCCGATGATTTCGGCCGTTGTGAGGTTGCGATTAAACCCCTGGTAGCCCGTGGAACAAAACGGGCAGGCCACCGTGCAGCCGGCCTGGCTGGAGATGCACAGGGTGCCGCGATCGTCCTCGGGAATGAAGACGGTTTCAACAGCATTGTTGCGGCCCACATCGAACAGCCACTTGCGCGTGCCGTCGTTGGAGCGTTGCTCGGTCGAAACGCTGGGTGCGGCGATTACACAACCCTCGCCGAGCTGGCGGCGAAAGTCTCGGGCCAGGTCGGTCATGTGGTCGAACGAATCTTCGCCGCGCTGATGTATCCAGCGTTGCAATTGCTTGGCGCGAAACGGCTTGCCGCCCCATTGCGCAACAAGGTCGCGCAATTCGGGGCCGCCAAGGCCAAGAAGATTTACAGGTTCGACTAACGACATGGACAAGACACGGGCCCGCTTGACGCGGGCCTGAGATTTAACGGCTATGGATGTTGCTTTCAGGAAAGAAAAAGGCGATTTCAACAGCGGCGGTTTCGGCCGCATCGGAACCATGCACGGCGTTGGCGTCGATGCTGTCGGCAAAATCGGCGCGGATGGTGCCGGGTTCGGCCTTCTTGGGGTCGGTGGCGCCCATCAGGTCGCGATTCTTTTGAATGGCGTTCTCGCCCTCGAGAACCTGAACGAAGACAGGCCCCGAAACCATGAAATCGACCAGATCTTTGTAGAAGGGGCGCTCTTTATGGACAGCATAGAAACGCTCGGCCTCGCCGCGCGACAATTGCTGCAGACGAGCGGCAATGACCTTCAGGCCGGCCTGCTCGAAACGGGCGACGATTTGTCCGATGACGTTTTTGGCAACGGCATCGGGCTTGATGATGGAAAGAGTGCGTTCAATAGCCATAAAATACCCAAAGAATGAATAAACAAAGATTTCGAACCGGCCTGCCCGGACACAAAATGATTGTGCATAATGGTCCACGCCGCCAACCAGAAACCACAAGGTTGTGAAAACGGCAAATTATCAAGGCAAAACAACGACTTCTGCGCTGTTTTTGCTAACCGCACATTTTAACATGCCCACGATTGCCCACTCCATCATAAAATGATGGATTACCCGGCAGCCACAGACTCTCCGTTGGCCGACCTCATATGCGTGCCGGGCGCAAGCCCCACACAACACAGCAAGAGGGCGACGAATCGCTCGGCGCCGACACTTTTTGACGCTTTTTCCGCCATGACTTCAAACTCCGCAGCAAACTCCCCCGCCCAGCTTTCCAAAAGCTTTGAACCACAAGAAATAGAATCGCATTGGTACGCCCACTGGGAAGCCCGCGGCTATTTCAGGGGCGGCCGGCATGCGGAGCCGGCTCCGGGCCGCCAAAGCGTCCCCTATGCCGTGCAGTTCCCGCCTCCGAACGTTACCGGGACGCTGCACATGGGCCACGCCTTCAACCAGACCATCATGGACGGCCTGGTGCGCTATCACCGCATGAAAGGCGACGACACTGTCTTCATACCCGGCACCGACCATGCCGGCATCGCCACCCAAATCGTAGTCGAACGCCAGCTCGACGCCCAAAACGTGTCTCGTCACGACCTGGGCCGTGAAAAATTCGTCCAGAAGGTTTGGGAATGGAAGCACAAGTCGGGCAGCGCAATCACCGAGCAATTTCGCCGGCTGGGCTCCTCGGCCGACTGGGAGCGTGAATACTTCACCATGGACGACAAGCTGTCGCACGGCGTTGTCGAAACCTTTGTGCGGCTGCACGAACAAGGGCTTATCTATCGCGGCAAGCGGCTGGTCAACTGGGACCCGGTCCTGGGCACGGCGGTTTCCGACCTTGAAGTGGTCAGCGAGGAAGAAGACGGCTCGATGTGGGAGATCCGCTATCCCCTGGCACAAGCCGAAGCCGGCCTGACCCATCTGGTCGTGGCCACTACCCGCCCTGAAACCATGCTGGGCGACGTCGCCGTCATGGTCCATCCCGAAGACGAGCGCTACGCGCACCTGATCGGCAAGAGCGTACAACTGCCTCTGTGCAGCCGCGAAATTCCCATCATCGCCGACGACTATGTAGATCGCGAGTTCGGCACCGGCGTGGTCAAAGTGACGCCCGCGCACGATTTCAACGACTATGCGGTAGGACAGCGCCACAGCCTGCCGCAAATCAGCATACTGACCCTGGACGCCCGCATCAACGAGAACGCCCCCCAGGCCTACCAAGGGCTGGATCGCTTTGAGGCGCGCAAGCAAATCGTGGCCGAGCTTGAAGCACAAGGCCTGCTGCAGGCCGTCAAGCCGCACAAGCTGATGGTGCCGCGAGGCGACCGCACGAATTCCGTCATTGAGCCCATGCTGACCGACCAGTGGTTCGTCGCCATGAGCAAGCCTGCCCCCGAGGGCACGCTGCACCCCGGGAAGAGCATTACCGAGGTTGCCCTTGAGGTCGTCGCCGACGGTCGCGTCCGCTTCTACCCCGAGAACTGGACAACCACCTACAACCAGTGGCTGGAAAAGATCCAAGACTGGTGCATCTCGCGCCAACTGTGGTGGGGACACCAGATTCCCGCCTGGTATGCCCCCGATGGCCGCATCTTCGTCGCCCGCACCGAAGAAGACGCCGTTCGCCAGGCACGCGAAGCAGGAGTCACCGAGCCTTTGGTTCGCGACCCAGACGTTCTGGACACCTGGTTCTCTTCCGCCCTGGTGCCATTTACCGACCTTGGCTGGCCGGAAGAATCCCCCGACCTGGCCCGCTACCTGCCGTCCAGCGTACTTGTCACCGGCTTCGACATCATCTTCTTCTGGGTTGCGCGCATGGTGATGATGAGCATGCATCTCACCGGCAAGGTGCCTTTCCGCGACGTTTACGTCCACGGTCTCATCTGCGACCTTGAAGGCAAGAAGATGAGCAAGTCCAAGGGCAATACCATTGATCCGGTCGACCTGATCGACGGCGTCGGCATCGACGAGCTCGTGGCCAAGCGCACCACCGGGCTCATGAACCCGCGCCAAGCCGCCGGCATCGAAAAACGCACCCGAAAAGATTTCCCTCGGGGCTTTCCGGCCTATGGCACCGACGCCCTGCGCTTTACCATGGCGGCTTACGCCACGCTGGGCCGCAACATCAATTTCGACCTCAAGCGCTGCGAGGGCTATCGCAATTTCTGCAATAAGCTTTGGAACGCAACGCGATTCGTGCTGATGAACACCGAAGAGCACAAGCTCTGGGGCGACGAAGCGCACGAACTGTCTTTCTCCGACCGCTGGATAGTCAGCCAGCTCCAACGCCTTGAAGCCGAGGTCGAGCGCGGCTTCGAAGAATACCGTTTCGACTATATCGCCAACGCCCTGTATCACTTTGTCTGGGACGAATACTGCGACTGGTACGTAGAACTAGCCAAAGTGCAGATCCAGCAAGGCAATGCCGCACGGCAACTGGGCACGCGCCGCACCCTCATCCGCGTACTCGAAACCGTGCTGCGGCTCATTCATCCCATCATGCCCTTCATCACTGAAGAGCTCTGGCAAAAAGTCTCTGTGGTGGCGGGCAAGCGTGATGAAACGGCCGATGCCAGCATCTGCACCCAGCCCTACCCCGTATCCGATGCCGAACTGATCGATACACAAGCCGAGTCACAAGTAGCCGAGCTCAAAGCGCAAATCGAGGCAGTGCGCGCCCTGCGCGGCGAAATGAATCTCTCGCCCGCGCAACGCGTACCGCTTATCGCGCTGGGCGATCCGGCCACGCTCACGGCCAATGGCCCTTATCTGGCCGCCTTGGCCAAGCTTGAAAACGTCGAGATCGTCTCCGCCCTGCCCGACGTCGGCGCACCGGTGCAGGTGGTGGGCGCCACCCAGCTCATGCTGCACGTCGAAATCGACGTCGAGGCTGAACGGGCGCGTCTGGCCAAAGAGGTCGAGCGTCTGGAAAGAGAAATCGCCAAAGCTCAGGGCAAGCTGTCGAACGAAAGTTTTGTGCAGCGTGCTCCGGCGCAAGTCGTCGAACAAGAGAAAGCCCGGGTTGCGCAGTTTGGCGAAACGCTACAGAAGGTTCAGGAGCAACTGCAGCGGCTTGCTTAGCTTTGAAAGCGGCAGTTGGCTCATGAGTCGACCCTTGGTTCTTGATCCGGATAGTGAGCTCATGAGCCGGCCGCTGGATCTCGACCTGCCCGCTGATTTTGAGCCGTACGTTGGTTCTTGATCCGTTCTTGAGCCGCGGCTCCGTATTGTGTGAAGATAGTGTGCCGGGTATGGCGTAAAGACGGCGTGCTGCGGTACATCATCTAACCCGTAGATTCTCAGAGGTTTCTAGTGCCTTCCAATCTACCTAGCTCGAGGGAGGGCGGCGATGTGCCTTTTGTCTGGCCGTCCAGTGCTCGCCGAATTTTTCTTGCCCAGGCGGGGGAAGTCGGCGACAGCATGTGTGAATCCCGAAGCGCGTAGCGCTGAGGGCAATGGAATGGACGCCTCCACCCGGTTTCGGCATAT